>NZ_JBVJHZ010000013.1:0-126080 GCF_055586545.1 Glycomyces sp. NPDC050141
GTGGCCCTGGAAGGCCTGCGTCCTCTTCCGCTCGCCCCCGCCCCCCCCCCCCCCCCCCCCCCCCCCCCCCCCCCCCCCCCCCCCCCCCCCCCCCCCCCCCCCCCCCCCCACTTCGGCCTTTACGCGGTTACCCCGGCGAGCTTGTCCCGGACCTGTCGTACGGCGGGGTGCTGGAGCTCGTCGAAGATGGCCTCGGCTTCGCGCCAGGCGTCGCGGGCCGCAGGCTGGTCGCCCATCGCGCGGCAGGTGTCGCCGAGGTTGTCGAGGCTCCGGGCGATGTAGAAGCGGTTTCCGACCTGCCGGGCCAGCCGGATGGACTCCTGGTAGCTGTCGACCGCTTCGGTGAACCGCCCCGACCGCTGGTAGGCGTCGCCGATCGTGTCCAGGGCCGCGGATGCCGCCTCAGGGGCGTTCAGCTCCCGGAACGCCGCGAGGGACTGTCGGGCGTGGTCGAGTGCCAGCTGATGCTGCCCCACTTGGATATAGCAGCAGGCCACCGAGTTGAGGGCGTTCGCGTGAGAACCGGCGTCGCCCAGCCGGTGGTGCAGTTCCAGCGCCCGCAGCGCGTGCTCCAGTGCCTCGGGGTGCCGGCCCTGCTGTTCGCGGAACGCCGCCAGTCCCATCTCGACGTGCGCCTCGCCCGACAGGTCGCCGTTGCCGCGGTAGAGGGTCAGCGCCGTCCCGAAGTGCCGGTCGGCGTCGTCGTCGCGGGCCGCCCTCAGGTACAGGTTCCCGAGCCCCCGGTGCGCCCTCGCTTGCAGCAGGGGTTCGCCGAGCCGTTCACCGGCCTTGAGCGCCGTCTCGAGACAACTGATGCTCTGCGCCGGGCTTCCCTGCCGCATGAGGTACGGGAAGAGGACCCACACCAGCTGCCACACCTGGCGGTCGAACCCGGCCTCCGCCGCCCAGTCCAGGGTGGAGAGCAGGACCTCCTGCTCGGCCGTGATCCAGTTCAGGGCCGCGTCATGGTCCGCCAGCTCCTCCAAGGCGACCTCGGGAAGCGCCTCACCCGGCCCCTCACCGGTCAGCAGCGGGTCGACGACGTTCACTGCGGCGTATCCGTTGTGCAGGTAGTGGTCGAGGAGACGGCGGGCGGCCCGGTCCCGGTCGGCTTCGGACTCGTCGGCGGACACCAGTTCGGCGGCGTACTCGCGCATCAGGTCGTGCAGGGCGAAGCGCCCCGGGACCGGTTCGAGGACGAGGTTCGCCTGCACCAGTTCGTCGATCAGCCTCCCGGCCGTCGTCACCGGGAGCCCGCCGAGGCTCGCCGCGGCGGGCGCCGTCAGATGCGGCCCCGGGTGCAGCCCGAGCAGTCGCAGCATGCGGGCGGCGTCCGGGCTCAGCGCGCGATAGGACCACGAGAACACCGCGCGCACATCTGTCAGGGCCGATGCGGTGTCGAAGGCGTCGAGCCCGCCGCGCAGCTGCTCGGCGAGTGCGCTGAGCGAGGCGCTGCGGTCGATCACGGCGCGGGCGGCGGCGATCGCGAGCGCCAATGGAAGCCGTGCGCTGGCGGCGATGATGTCATCGGCGCCTTGCGATTCGACGGCCAGCCGTTCGGGGCCGAGCCGCCGCGCCAGCAGCTCCCGCGCCTCGGCCATGTCGAACAGCTCCAGGTCGACCCGGCTCGCCCCCTCGATGGCGATCAGGCTCAGCAGTGCGTCACGGCTGGTGACGACGGCCAGGCAGTCGCGCCCGCCCGGTAGCAGCGGCCGGACCTGGTCGGCGCTGTTCACGTTGTCCAGCACCATGAGCAGTCGTCGGCCGTCGATCGTGGACCGGTACATCGCGGTCAGCTCGTCGGCTTCGGTGGGGATGTCCTCACTGCGCACCCCGAGCGTCCGCAGGAACCGCGCCTGTACGCGGTCCGGCGACAGCGCCTGCCCCGGGTGGTAGCCGCGCAGGTCGGCGAACAGCTGCCCGTCGACGAACTCGTCGGCGACCCGGCGCGCCCAGTGGACGGCGAGCGAGGTCTTCCCGACCCCGGCCGTTCCGGTGACCACGCCGACGACCGGCACGGACGACCCGTGCATCACCGTCAGCAGCCCGTCGAGCTCGGCGAGCTCGGCCTTGCGCCCCGAGAAGGCCGCCGCACCCGCCGGGAGCTGACGCGGGACCGGCAGCCGCAACGGCTCAGTGCCGGTGCCCTCGTCCTGTCTGCCGGTCAGGATCGCGGCGTGCAGGGTCCGCATCGACTCGCTCGGATCGACGCCGAACTCGTCGCTCAACCGGCGGCGGAACCGGTGGTAGACGTCCAGAGCCTCACCGCGTCGTCCACAATGGTGCAGCGCTTGCATCAGCTGGCCGCAGAGCCCTTCGCGCAGCGGATGCCGCGCGGTGAGGGCCACCAGTTCGTCCACCAGCTCGGCCGCGCTCCCTTGGCGGAGCATGATGTCGATGCGCCGCTCCAGCAGCAGCAACCGCTTCTCGCGCAGGCCCGGCACCACCTCCCGCTGCAGCTCGTCCGACGGGACGTCCGCCAGCGGCTCACCACGCCACAGTTCAAGCGCCGCAGTCGCTGCGGCCAGCTCGCGTTCGGCATCGTCGGCGGCCGCATCGGCTTCGCGCAGATGGATCGCGACGCTGCCGATGTCGGTGGCTTCCGGCGGGACGTCGAGCCGGTACCCGTCGGGACAGGTCGCCACGATGTCGCCCGCGCCGATCCGGTCGAGCTGCGCCCGCACCCGCACCGCGCACAGCTGGACCGCGCGGCGGGGGTTCTGCGGAAGGTCCGTGCCCCACAGGGCGTCCGCGAACTCGGACAGCGTCACCTGCCTGCCGGCGTTGAGCACCAGCAGGGCCAGGAACGTGCGCGACAGCGGTGAAGTCAACTGCAGTTCCGTGCCGCCTGCGGCGACCCGCAGCGGCCCGAGCACGCCGAGTGCAACGCCGCCAGGTGATCCAACGGGGGTGTTGGCGCTGCTCTCGCTGCCATGAGGGTCCGACACGTCCACATTTTAGCCCCGGGGACCAAGGGCCCCTGTGACGGTGAAGCCGATCTGAAGCCGGGTTCGGCGATAGTGCTCCCCATAGCCGCGAGGCGGCGAAGCCGAACGACCGATCAAGGAAACCGCATGTCCCTACGTACACCGTCCATACTCGCCGCGAGCCTGCTCCTCGGACTCGCCGGATGCTCCGGAAGCGGCAGCGGCGAGCGCTCGTCCGACGCGGCGGCAACCGAAGCGAGCGCATCTGCAACACCGCCCGGGCCCGCGTACTCGCAGTATGAGGACTACCCCGGCGAGGAGCTGCTGTACACCGACGGCCGCGAGGATTACCGCCTGAAAGTCAAGGCGGTGGAGACCGCGTGGCTCACCGAGCTGGCCGGCAGGCCCGCCCAGGTGGGATCGCACTACCTGGCGGTCTACGTCGTGGCGACCGGCGAGTCGGCCGACCGCGGCGTGGAGGAGGCCTACCTGAACGCCTTCTCGGTGGCGCTGCGGTTCGGATCGGGCGAGGACTGCCAGCGCGACAACCTCGGCGGCCGGGACGAGTCGATGGAGGAGATCTGCCACGACATGGCCACCTTGGTCACCTATCTCGAGGAGGTCCCCTACGAGGACTGGGGAACGTTCGGCTGGACGGAGTCGACCCTCGGCGGTATGCCGCTGGACGCCGGGGAGACCGTGGCCGGGGTCGCGGCCTTCACCGTTCCGGACGCGTTCGTGGCGACCGGTGCGATCGAGCTCTGCGGGGGTGGCGACTCGGTCCTCATGGAGTACGACGACTGCATCGCCGTTCCCGCGCCGACGGAGGAGCGGGTCTGATGTCGAAGCGCATTTCCTCCATCTTCATCGCGGCACTCCTCTTGGCGCTCACCGGATGCAACGGCAGCGGCGACACCGGCTCCGACTCCGACGCCGCCGAATCGACCGCGCAGCCTGAGTCGTCTCCGAGCCCGGCCGGACCGGTCTACACCGCGTTCGCCGACTTCCCCGGCGATGAACTGCTCTATGTCGAGCAGGAGGTGTCGCCCGTCGGGATGCGGCTGAAGGCCGTGGACACGGCCTGGCAGGTCGAACTCGCCGACCACATCGCCGATGCGGACTCCCACTACCTGGTGGTCTATGTCGCGGTGACCGGCGAGGCCGACGACCGCGGCGTGGCCGACGCCTGGCTGAACTACTTCGACTTCGAGCTGGCCTTCCCCGCTGGCGACAATGCCTGCGCGGCCGAGAGTCTCGACCCCTACGGGGCCTGCACCGCCAACCCCATCACCAGTCTCGAACAGGTCGCCGACGACGAGTGGCGCGAACACCGATGGGGCAGCGCCGACGTCTTCGGGCGCGTCGAGATCCCGCTGGGCGCCACCATGATCGGCGCTCTGGCGTTCCAGATCATGGACGACACCGAACCTGGCGAGATGGAACTGTGCGCCACCGGCCGCGACCTCTACCGCGCGGACAACTGCATCACGGTTCCTGCACCGGCGGAGCCGCGGACCTGAGTGATCTCCGGCGCGGACCCGACCCGAGCCGAGCGGCCGGGTCGGGTTCAGCAGCCCTTGGTTTCGGTGGCGGTCGAGAGCCCCGCCAGCGCCCGCATGGGGCCGGTGAAGGCGTCGCAGCAGAGGGCGTAGATGTTGCTGCGGCCCTTGGGGGTCACGGTGACGAGGCCGAGTTCGCGCAGCGGCGCGAGGTGGTGGGAGACGAGGGTCTGGGCGAGGCCGGTCGCTTCGGTGAGTTCGCGCACGGTGCGGTCGCGCTCGGACAGGAGCATGACGATCGCGAGGCGGTTCTCGTCGGCGAGGGCCTTGAACTGGGGTGCGAGGTCGCGGGCGCGCTCGACGAGCTTCTCGTCGGACTCGGCGGTGACGTCGGTCAGCTCGATCTCGATCAGGCGGCTCATGCAACAAGTAAACCACGGAACTTGCCATCAACAATAATCACTGGTATTAATTATCTCCGTTGATGTGATCGCGATCGGCGCGACCACCCCAAGGAGGTTCACCATGTCTTCCAGAAGTGCAGGGCTCTCCACCCGCCGCCTCGCCAAGACCGTCGCCGTGATCGGCGCCGGACCGGTCGGGCTCGCCGCCGCCGCGCACCTGCGCGAACGCGGCATCACCCCGATCGTCCTCGAAGCCGGTCCCAGCGCCGGGGCCGCGATCGCCCAGTGGGGCCACGTCCGCCTCTTCTCCCCCTGGCGCTTCGACATCGACTCGGCCGCAAGGCGACTCCTCGCCGGGACCGGCTGGACCGAGCCGGACGCGGACGGCCTGCCCCACGGCTCCGAGCTCATCGGCCGGTACCTCGAACCGCTCGCCGCCGCGCTCGCTCCCCACATCCGCTACGGCACCCGCGTCACCGGCGTTGCGCGCCTCGGCGCCGACAAGACCCACTCGCTCGGCCGCGAAGGCCGCGCCTACCTACTGCGCACCGTGACCGAGGACGGATGGTCCGATGTGGTCGCCGACGCGGTCATCGACGCTTCGGGCGTGTGGGGCCGCGCGAACCCGCTCGGCTCGGGCGGCCTGCCCGCCGCGGGCGAGAGCGCCGACGCCCCCTGGCAGGCCGGTCCGCTTCCCGACGTGCTCGGCCGCGAACGCGAACGCTTCGCGGGCAAGCGGACCCTCGTCGTCGGCGCGGGCCACTCCGCCGCAAACACGCTCCTGCTCCTCGCCGAACTCGCCGAGACCGAGCCGGGCACCCGCATCACCTGGGCGATCCGGGGCCGCAGCGCCGCGAAGGTCTACGGCGGCGGCTCGGCCGACGCGCTCCCGGCGCGCGGCACGATCGGCACCCGCCTCAAGGCCCTCGTCGAATCCGGCAGGGTCGAACTCGTCACCGGCCTCACGATCGACGCGTTCACCACGGCCGCAGACGGATCGGTCACCGTCCACGGCAAGGCCGGCAGCCGCGCCGTCCAGCTCGAAGCCGACAGCATCGCCGCCGCCACCGGCTTCCGGCCCGACCTGGAACTGCTGCGCGAACTCCGCCTCGACCTCGACGCCACCGTCGAGGCCCCGGTGAAGCTCGCCCCGCTCATCGACCCGAACTTCCACTCGTGCGGCACCGTCCCCGCCCACGGCGAAGCCGACCTCGCCCACCCCGACGAGGGCTTCTACATCGCCGGGGTCAAGAGCTACGGCCGCGCCCCGACGTTCCTCCTCGCCACCGGCTACGAGCAGGTCCGCTCCATCGTCGCCGCCCTCGCCGGGGACCGCGAGGCCGCCGACCGGGTCGAACTCGAACTGCCCGAGACCGGGGTCTGCTCCTCCAGCCGGGCCCTCGACGCCACCAGCATCAACGACGCCGACGAGTCCTCCGGCTGCTGCGGCACCACCGCATCGGACACCGGATGCGGCACCGAGGCCTCGGCCTGCGGCACCCCGGCCGCTGAAACCGTCCCGTCCCGCGGCCTCGCCACGGGCGTCCTCCACGGGCGCGCCGGACAGCTCATCGAACTGCCGCAAGTGAAGTCGAGCTGCTGCGGCTAGCCGGGGCCCGACCGCTGGCGCCGTTGCGACGGCCGACCAGCTGACGTTCGACTCCATGCGAGACCTCCGTTCGAGGTCGATCTTCGCAGTGCTGTCAAGGAGTCCTCCGCTACGCACGGCCCCCGGATCTCGGCCGTTCCAGGACCGCGGTGCCGTAGGCGGCGAGTTCGAGCAGCTCGCCGTCGAGATCGATGCGGACCTCCGTCGGGTTGAAGTTGAGGACGAAGACGTAGTCGGTCTGGCCGTCGCTGCGCAGCCGGGCGGTGACGCCCGCGGGCAGGTCGGCGTCGAGGGAGCGTTCCACACCGGTCGCCGAAACGGTCGCTCTGTAGAAGTCGTCGAGGAATGCGGCTCCGGTGCGGGCAGCGATGAAGTAGGCGCGGCCCTTGCCGTGGGCGTTGACCGTGAGCGCCGGGCCGCCGGCGTAGAAGTCGGCGCCGTAGGCGCCGAGGGCCTGAGCGCTTTCGGTGTGGACGATTTCGCAGAGGTCGAACGCGGGGTAGCTCTTGCCGTTCCATTCGATCGAGTTGCGTTCGCCTTCGTAGAGCGCGTCGATCTCCTCGCACCAGATGCCCAGTGTGGACCGGAGCGGCCCGGGGAAGCCGCCGAGGAACGTCCGGTCGTGCTCGTCCGTATAGCCGGTGGCATAGGTGGCGACGAACGTGCCGCCGTCCTGCACGAAGGTGTCGATCGCTTCGGCGACACCGGGTCTGAGCATGTAGAGCATCGGCGCGACGAGCATCTTGTACCCGCGCAGCCCGCCCGGGGCGGCGATGCGGGCGCCGTCGAGCATGTCGACCGGCACGCCCCGCCGCCAGAAGGCCGAGTAGTGGTCGACCACGGTGTCCCGGTAGCCCGTCCGGTCCTGGAGCAGTCCCTTCATGTCCGCGAGCGCCCACTGGTTGGGCCAGTCGAAGACCATCGCCACTTCGGCGGGGGTCGCCGTGCCGACGACCGCGTCCATGCCGGCGAGCCGCTCCCCGAGCCCGGCCACCTCGCGGAACACCCGGGTGCGCTCGGTGCCCTCGTGGTCGACGATCGCGCCGTGGAACTTCTCGGAGCCGCCGCGTCCCTTGCGGAACTGGAAGTACTGCACGGTGTCCGAGCCGTGCGCGACGGCCTGCAGCGCCTGGAGTTCGACCATGCCGGGACGCAGCAGCTTCGCCACCGGCCGCCAGTTGATCGCCGAGGGCGAGGACTCCATGAGCATGAAGGGCTTGTCTTTGAGGCCGCGCATCAGGTCGTGGGTAATGGCGGCCTCGGCGCCCACCCGCACGTCGAGGTCGGTGCCCGTCCAGGCCGGATAGGAGTCCCACGAGACGACGTCCATGACCTCGGCGAGCCGGAAGTAGTCGATGCGCGGGTTGGTGCCCATGAGGTTGGTCGTGCACGGGATCTCGGGCGTCGCGGCCTTGAGCGGGGCGGTCTCGTGCAGGTAGAAGTCCACGAACTGCTCCGTGGTGAACCGCTGCCAGTCGAGGTGCAGCCCGTGCATGTCGCGCTCGCCGCGCGGGCCGGGGCTCTCGATCTGGGACCAGTCGGTGTAGGTCTTGGCCCAGAAGCCGGTCCACCAGGCCTCGTTGAGGGCGTCGAGACTGCCGTGGCGCTCTTGGAGGTACGCGCGGAAGCGCTCCTGGCACAGGTCGCAGTGGCATTCGCCGCCGAACTCGTTCGAGACGTGCCAGACCCCGAGCGCCGGGTGGTTCCGGTAGCGCTCGGCGAGGGCGGTGTTGATCGCGAGCGTCTTCTCGCGGTACAGCGGTGAGGTGAGGCAGTGGTTGTGCCGCTCGCCGTGGAGGATGCGCCTGCGGTCCGCGTCGACGCGCAGCACCTCGGGGTAGCGGTGGCTCATCCAGGCGGGCCGGGCACCGGAGGGCGTGGCGAGCACGGCGGTGATCGCGTGCTCGGCGAGCATGTCCATCACCTCGTCGAGCCAGCCGAACTCGTAGCGGCCCTCCTCGGGTTCGAGTGCGGCCCAGGCGAAGATGCCGACCGACAGGGTGTTGACCCCGGCGAGCCCGGCGAGACGCATGTCCTCCTTCCAGACCGTGTCCTTCCACTTGAGCCACTGATCGGGGTTGTAGTCCCCGCCGTACAGGATTCGCGGCGCATTCGCCACGATCGGGTCGTGGCGGAAGATCTTCCTGGTCATCTCGTGTTGCGTCCCTTGCGTTGTTGATCGTGGCGGCGCATCGGCCGATGCGCCGCCGGTCGCGGCGGGGTCCGGGTGGTTTCGGACCCCGCCACCGGTTCATCAGGCCTCGACGAGTCCGCCGATCGCCCCTGCGAGTGCTTCAGTCGCCGCGTCGACAGTGGCCTGGTCGGCCCCCTTGTCGTCGGACACCGCCTGGGCCGCATCGCGAGCGGACGCCACCGCGTCCCACGATTCGGCCGTCCAGTCGGCCTCGGTCAGCGCCGCCGCGTCGGCCAAGCGCACCGCGAGCCCCGACTTGTCGATGGTCTCGACGATGAGCTGGAGTTCGGCCACGTTGCAGTAGCCGTTGCCGCCGCTGATGCGGACCGCGTCGTAGGCGACCGGTTCGGTGAGCGCGAGCGTGTTCCAGCCCGCGGTCGGTGTGCCGGTGTTGGCGAAGGCGGTCCAGGTGGCGCCGCCGTCGTTGGAGCCTTCGATCGGCATGCCGGTGGCGCGGGAGACCGCGTTCGAGCGGGGATGGTATTTGACCGCTTCGATCACGAACGCGGTGCCGTCGGTCGGCAGGACCGTGTTCGTGCACGCCTTGGTCGTGGTGTCGGTGTAGGTGCCGGTGTTCCCGTCGAACATGAGCCAGCCGTTGCCCGCGGCGTCGAGGCTGCCGTCGCCTTTGGCCGTACTGGCCGCGACCCAGGACTTGTCGATGACCGCCGGGCCGGAGGAGGCGGCGGCGTCGAGGAAGTCCCAGGCGTCCAGGAGGCGCTGGGCGAGCGCGGACTCGTCGGCGCCTTCCTCTTGTGCGAGAGCGCGAACGGTCTCGACTTCGCGCGGGAAGAGGATCTGCGAGCCGCGGGTGTAGGCGGAGAGGTCGACCGCGTCGGCGCGGGCCAGGATCGGGTCCAGGTCGCGTTCGATCGAGCCGAAGATCCGCAGTTCGGCGATGTTGATGACGGTGGTGTTGGTGACGCGCAGGTACCGGTACTCGCCCTGGTCGAGGGCGTCGAGTCGCTGCCAGGCGTGGGTGTTGAACGCCTGCCCGGTGAGGTCGGTCCAGTTTTCGAGGTCGTTCGAGCCCTGGAGCCTCAGGTTCGGCAGGCGGATCATGCCGTTGTTGTCGCGCAGCGACATGAAGTCGACCCGGTCGAGGCTGTAGGCCGCGCCTTCGCCGAAGTCCCAGATCAGTTCGAACCGACCGTCGACGGCGGTGACGTCGCTGAAGGTGGTGGCGCTGCCGTCGACCATGCGGGCGGCGTGGGCGGCCTTGGCCGCATCGGGTTCGCCCGCGCTGTTGACGACCTGGGCGTCGGCGAGGTCGATCAGGTTTCGCTGGTCGGAGCCGTACAGGGTGGAGAAGTCGGTCGAGCCGTGGACGGTGGCCGCCTGCTCGCCGTCGGCGGTGGTGTGGTCGATGGCGACGTCGAGGACGCCGCTGCCTTCCAGGTCGCCGAGGACACCGGTCGCGGTCCAGGACAGGCCGTCCTCACTGGCGGCTTCCAAAGGTTGCCCGGCGACCGTGACCGTGGTGTCGCTGATCGGCTCGGGGCTGGTGAAGGCGACGTTCACGGTGTCGCCGGCGGTGACGCGACCGGCCTCGGAGTCCGGCGAGGTGACCGCGACGGTGTCCACCGTGCCGGGCGCCTCGGTGCGCTCGCCGTTGATGCGGAAACCGCTGAAGGACCAGAGACCCGGGTAGGCCGGGTCGGTCGGGATGCCCGGGTGGTCGACCTGGAGTTTCAGATACCGGTAGGCGTCTCCGGCGTGGTCGTCGACGACGTCGATGTGCTCCCAGTCGTTGGTGTCGGTCGTCTCGCGCTCGGTCAGCAGGTCCCAGGTGACGCCGTCGTTCGAGCCGTACACGTTCGTCCCCTGGAGACGGTTGCCGAACGTGAACCGGGCCTGGAGCCCGAATGATGCGGCCTCGATGCGGTAGCGGGTGCCGAAGTCGAACACGATCGAGCCGGTCCGCAGGTCGGCGATGCCGGTTCCGTTGTGGTCGTCGGCGAGGTTCTTCAGGCCGGTCGCGTCGATGCCGGTGTAGGCCACGACACCGCCCTGATAGTCCAGGGTGCCGTCCGGCAGCGACGGGTTCAGCAGTCGCAATTGGCGGATCGCCGATCGCAGCTCGGCGACCGCGGCGGTGAACTCCTCGAGGCTGCCGAATTCGGCGGCTGCTTCGGCGGCCGCCTTCGCGGCCGTGTAGGGCTCGAAGGTGACGGTGGTGTAGACCGCGTCGCGGTCGGTCCCGTCGGCCACGATCGTTCGCACGGTCTGCTGCCGGTTCTTGGAGACGACCAGTTCGAAGGTGCGGGCGGCGACCGACTCGCCGTCGTCGGCGACGATCTGGACGTCGTAGCGCCCGGCCTGGTACCTGGTCGGCTTCCAAGTCAGCGCGCCGGTCGCGGCGTCGAGCTCGGCGCCGTCGGGGAGCCCGGAAGCCCGATAGGCGACCTGGCCGCCCGTGTCCACCGCGGAGAAGTCGAACGTCGAGGAGTCCTTGGCGGTCAGGTATTCGGTGGTCGTCGACTGGGCGAACTGCGGCGGCGTCAACGTGGTCTGCGCGTTGAACCGGAGGCGGTCGAGGTCTACGGTGGTGCCCTCGCCGCTGAGGCGCAGGAAGGCGGTGAAGGTGCCGCGCTCGGGGAAGATCACGTAACGCCATTCGCCGCCGGTGTCGGGCAGGTCGATCGTCGCGAGGACGGTCGCGTCCAGCTCGTTCGGGTTGAGCGGCGAGGGCTCGTCCTTGTCGAGGACTTCGAGGACGGCGGGACCGTCGGTGCGAACCCGGAGTCCGTTCACGCCGTTGGTGTCGTGCATGACCCGCGACAGGACGCTGGTCGTGCCCTGCTCGTCCGCGAAAGCGCGCGCGAAGGTCTCGCCGTCCTCGGTGACGAGCGCGGTGCGGTCGTCCGACTGCAGGCTGCGGTCCTCGAACCGGAGGTCGGAGGTCTCAGGGAGGGCAGCAGGGGCGGTGCCGGCCAGCGATTCGGGGAAGGCCACCCAGTACTCGGGGTTCTTGTCGCCCGGCAACCAGAAGTTGACCTTGTTCTGGCCGTCGTAGAAGTAGGGGCCGTCGATGCGAGAGGCGAGCTCGGCGACCCAAGGCGCCTCGGCTTCGACGTCGACGCCGCGTTCGAGCGCGTACTCGTAGTAGAGCTCGTTGACGGCGTTGAACATCCGGCCGCGGTACGCCTCGGAGATCGAGCCGTTCCAGCCCTCGCCGCGCTCCTCGGCCCACGGGGTCCAGGCGCCCATCATGAACCCGAAGAACTGGTTGGCGCCGTCGAGCAGGCGCTGGTCGAGGAAGTCGTAGGCGCTCACGGCATCGGAGGCCGTCGAAACGGTGCCCGCGGTCGGGTCGACTCTCGTGCCCTGGACTTCGAGCATGCGGGCCAGGCCCGTGAAGTTGTCGATGTTGCACTCGCCGTGGGCCTGGTCGCGGCCCATCTCGCGGACCTGCACGAACCCGAAGCCGTACGGGTTCGCCGGGTCGTCGGCCCCGATGTAGGGGATCTGCGCGGCGATCGACCCGTTGTCGTAGTCGGGGTCGGTGGCGTTGACGGTGAACCACTCGACGCCCTTGGCGTATCCCTCGGCGTCGTCGGCGTAGATCGCGGTCGCGATCCGGCCGAACAGGCCGAAGTTGTGCTGGTTCATCCAGCGGGTGTTGGAGTACAGGAACGTCTCCACTACCGGGTTCGCGAAGTTGGCGAGCAGGTTGGCGTCGTCCTCAGCGGACCAGACGACGTCGTAGCCGCCGTACGTGCCCGGGGTGTCGTCGGCGACCGGCTCGGTGGCGCGGATGATCTCGGCCGCCATGAGGAACTGGTAGAGCGGGTGGCCGGTGTGAATGTGCGCGTCGGCGAAGTACACGAAGCGGTCGGCGTCCATGCCGCCCCAGGTGCGCAGGGCCTGGATCGCGTTGCGGCGGTAGACCTCGTCGCCGGTGACCGTCCACATGAGCGCCTGCGTGAGGGCGCCGAACGAGTCCCTGGTCTCGCGGTTGCGCAGACCGGCGTGGGTGAACGTGGGGTCCAGCGGCACATCGGGTTCGGCCGCGGACTTCGAGTTCGAGGCGCGGTAGTCCGTGCCGGCGAAGCCGCTGGTGCTCATCGCCTCGAAGTAGGAGGCCCACGGCTCCTGGCCCGAGCGGACCATCGCCTGGGCGTTGCGGAGGTCCTCGGCCGAGAGGCCGACACCGGGGTGGACGAACCCGGCGTCGGAGACGGTCTCGTTGATCGCGACGACGTGATCGGTGATGAGGTCCGCCGCCGCGGCCTGCACGGGGGGCGGCGCCACGATGGCGCCGATCATCGAAACGGCCGCAGCCGCAAGGGCGGTGAGCCGAAGCGTCCCGCGTGGGCGGACATGCATCGTTGCAGGTCTGTTCAAGGTAGGGGTCCTTCCAGGTCAATCGGCGCAAAGTGGACTGATGCCGGGGAGCTGCTGGCGCACCGAGAGAGACGGATATCGCGATCCGTCTATGCGGATGATAGCGCTCACGCACGATGAGCGCAAGCGCTGTCAAGAAACCGATATCACCACCGCTGATATCAACCCTGATCGGTCATTCGTCCGATGCAAGATTGTTACTGGGCTCAAAAATACGGCATCTACCTGGATGTTTATCGATTCAATGACACAGGTAGGAGCGGCGATCCGCGATGCACTGGTATTGAGGGCTCGACATTCGACGATTCGACTCTTAATTTAGAAACCGATATCTAATGACCCCTTGGCGACACGCTCGCGAAGGCCCCGCGCCTGCACTTGTCAACGATGATTTAAGGAGGCCCCTCATGGCCGAACTCTCACGCCGCAGACTCCTCGGCACCGCCGGTGCGGCGGCCGCGACAGCGGCCCTCGGCACCACCGCCGCCTGCTCGGAGAACACCGGTGGCACCACCGGCGGCGACTTTGAACTCCCGACGTTCCAACCCGCCCCCGAACTCGACGTCCAGCCGTACTTCGCCAGCGAGACACCGGGAATGGAGAAGGTCTACACCGAGTTCCCGAAGTCGTGGTTCAAGTCCGTCGAGCGCGAGCCCGCGTCCGGCGGCAAGGTCACGAGCTTCCAGCTCACGTGGGGCGACCCCTCGACTCCGCTTGAAGACAACCCCTATTGGCAGGAGCTCAACGAGCGTCTCGGCGTGAGTTTCGAGCCGCAGTTCGTGCCGCAGCCGGTCTTCGACCAGAAGTTCGCGACGATGCTCGCCTCCGGTGAAGTGCCCGACCTGGTGTTCGTCAACGACCAGTCCGCGGTGAACCTGCAGGGCATCCGGGACGGCGCGTTCGCCGACCTCTCCGAGGTGTTCTCGGGCGACAACATCCTCAAATGGCCCAACCTCGCCGCACGTCAAGAGGAGATCTGGCAGGCCAGCCTCAAGGACGGCCGCATCTACCAGATCCCCTCGATCGTCTGGGCCCTCACGAACCTGCCGACGATGCGCACCGACCTGGTCGACCAGACCTCGATCGGCCGCGCACCGAAGGACGCCGACGAGCTGCTGACCGTCCTCAAGGAGGTGTCGGCACTCGGCACCGGACCTGGCGGTCAGAAGGTGTACGGCATCAGCAAGTACGAGCCGGTCATGTGGCGGCGCCTGTTCAAGGTCGGACCCGACTGGCAGCTCAATGATGCCGGCGAGCTCGTGCACGCCTCTTCGACCGAGAACTACAGGGCGATGCTCGAATGGCTCGCGCGGGCTTGGGCGGAAGGCGTCTTCGACCCGGTCGCGATGACCACCAACCCGGCCGACATCGTCTCGGGTGCCGCGCTCACCTGGGACGCGGTCTCGACGACGTTCGCGTCCCCGGACGGCTTCGTCCTGCGGGAGCGGGACCTGGCGGGCGCGACGTTCGACTTCTTCGACATGCCCGGCTTCGACGGATCGCAGCAGCTCGCCGTCCGCAACATCCCCTACGGGCGGTCGACGTGCGTGTCCGCCAAGGCCGCCGAGGACGAGGAGCAGCTGCACCGCATCCTCGACGTCCTCGACTACTTCTCGGCCCCGTTCGGCTCCGAGGAGTACCTGTTCGTCAGCTCGGGGATCGAAGGGCGGCACTACAACCTGGACCAGTTCGGCATCCCGGTCTCGACCGGCGAGAACGTCACCGAGCTCGGCGTGCAGTACGTGGGCGTCGTCTCCGGCGACAACTCGTACCGCGGCCACCCGAACCAGGCGCCGTGGGCAGAATCGTTCTCGCAGGTCATGGAGTCCATGGCGCAGAACTCGGTCGTGCGGCCGCTCGAAGGGCTCGAAGGGTCCTCCGACACGTTCATCGCCAAGGGCGCCCAGCTCCAGACACTGTGGGACGACTTCGAGCGCGGTGTCGTCACCGGCCGCGAGAGCGTCGACGACCTCGAATCGATCGTCTCCAACTACATGTCGCAGGGCGGCACGCAGGTCAAGGACGAGTACACCCAGGCCCTCAAGGACGCCGGCAAGTGAGCGTGAGCGTCACCGACAACCCCGGGACCCGCACCGAGCGGGCCCCGGGGCCACCCGCGCCCAAGCGCAAGACCACGCTGCGGCACCGCATCTGGCGTGAACGCTGGTCCTACACGTTCATCGTCCCCGGGGCGCTGTTCTTCCTGGTGTTCGCCTACGTGCCGATGCTCGGCAACGTCGTCGCCTTCCAGGAGTACACGCCGTTCCGCGGCATCGAGGGCTCCTCTTGGGTGGGCCTCGCGAACTTCACTGCGATCACCGCGGACCCTGAAGTGCTCATGGCCCTGCGCAACACGCTCATCATCGCGGTGCTGCAACTGGTCTTCGCCTTTCCGGCACCGATCGCCCTCGCACTACTGCTGAACTCGCTCATCTCAGACCGCGCGAAACGCATGGTGCAGACCGCGGTCTACCTGCCGTACTTCCTGTCCTGGGTCATCGTGATCTCGGTGTGGCAGCAGGTCCTCGGCGGCGGCGGGCTCGTCGCGGGGATCCTCGACGCCTGGGGGATGTCTGGGTTCGACGCGATGACGAACGCCGACACCTTCAAACTCCTCGTCGTCGCCCAGGCGATCTGGAAGGACTGCGGCTGGGGCACCATCATCTTCTTCGCAGCCATCGCAGGCATTCCCTCGGACCGTTATGAGGCGGCCGCGATGGACGGCGCGACCGGCTGGCAGCGCACCTGGCACATCACGCTCCCGGCACTTGTCCCCGTCGCGACGCTGCTGCTCATCCTCAACATCGGCTCGATCCTCACCGTCGGCTTCGAGCAACTGCTCCTCCAACAGCCCATGGTCGGGGCCCAAGCGGCGGAAGTGCTCGACACGTTCGTCTACTTCAGAGGCGTCCTCGGCGGCCAATGGGGCGTCGCGACCGCCGCGGGCCTGCTCAAGGGCGTCATCGGCACGATCCTGGTCCTGTCGGCCAACCGCATCGCCAAACGCCTAGGCGGAGAAGGGATCTTCTAATGAGCGCACTCGCACAGCAGCGCCGCCACGGTGCCCCCTGGTTGAGCCCGCCCTCCTTGGGGGTCCGGGCCGTCAAGGCCGTCGTGATCGCCCTGATCGTGACCACCATGATCTACCCGCTCGTGTACGTGATCGCGATGAGCTTCGCGGCACCGTCCCAAGCCCGCGCCGGAGTCATCTTCCCGACCGAGTTCTCCCTGGACGCCTACCGCGCGATCTTCAACGGCGGCACCGTCACCCAAGGCCTCATGAACTCGCTCTTCATCACCGTCGTCGGGACGCTGCTCTCCCTCGCCGCGACCTCGATGCTCGCCTGGGGCCTGGCACGCACCCGCCAAGTCCCCGGCGCCAAGATCGTGCTCGTCATGGTCCTGGCGACCATGTTCTTCTCGGCCGGGATCATCCCGAACTTCATGCTGATCAAATACCTCGGGCTCCTGGACTCCACCTGGTCGCTGATCATCCCCGGCCTCATCTCGGCCTTCAACATGATCGTCATCAGGAACTTCTTCCAAAGCCTCCCAGAGGAGTTGATCGAAGCAGCCCGAATCGACGGAGCAGGCGAATGGCGGATCTTCCTCCGGATCGTCCTGCCGCTGTCGAAACCAGTACTCGCCGTGATGGGCCTGTTCTACGCGGTCGGGTACTGGAACACCTACTTCAACGCGCTGCTGTACATCAACGACGCCGAGAAGTGGCCCATCCAAGTCGTGCTCCAGCAGTACGTCCTGGCAGGGGTCCAGATCCCGGGGGCGACCCTTTCCGGCGACGCTCCTCCCCCGCCCGGCGTGACGCTGCAGATGGCGGTCATCGTCCTCGCCACCGTCCCCATCCTCATCGTCTACCCGTTCCTCCAGCGCTTCTTCACCTCCGGAGTCCTCACCGGCGCCGTCAAAGGCTGAGTACGGACTGCATAGCGAAGGGGCCCTGCGGATCGCAGGGCCCATTCCGTTCGCGTGCCCTACCGTTCCGGGCGGACCACCGCGGTGGCGAACGACCACGGCGGCAGTTCGACGTCGAGCCCGTCGTCGCCCTTGACGCTCAGGTCGAGCGGTGCGACGGGGGACGTCTCGAAGCATTCGCCGTCGTCAGGTCCGGCGCCTGCCAGGAGGCGCACCGCGCCGGAGACCGGCCCGCGGATGGCCAGGTGCGCGGTCTTCGCCGTGTCCTCGGCGTTGACCAGGCGCACCACGTACTCGGTCCCGTGCTCACCGGTCCGGGAGAGGACCCCGGCGGCGACGCGCTGCTCGGGCCGGAGGTCCTGCTCGTAGTCGTGGCGCAGTTCGCCGTCGGCCCAGACGCGGACGCGGGCCCCGTCGAGGCGGACCCGCACCCGCACCGGTTCATCGGGATGCAGGCCCTTCCAGGGAACGGGGCCGTGGTCGCTGCCGTCGATGTCGTCGTCGTTGCGGTTGACGACGGTGAACTTGTTCTGCCACATGCCGAAGTTCACCGACAGCCAGCTCTGCGGCGACTCCGGGCCGAGGCGGATCTCGAAGCCGTCATCGCCGTCGCTCTTGAGTGCGGTGAACTCCAGTTCGGCGTTGGTCGGGTCGATGCCGCCCAGATGCGCGCCGTCGCTGCCAGGGGCGGTCCGCGCATCGGGCAGCCGGTTCCCGTCCAGGACGATGTCGGTGAACGCGACATCGGCGCGCGGCGACTTCAACAGCGCCGTGCCCGCGGTCGGCACCGTCACGGCCAGCCCCTCGACGCCGTCGAGCTCGACGGCGTGGACCCGCTCGCCGCGCTCAGCGCCGAACGCCTGCTGCACGTAGTAGGACGCGCTGGGCCGGACCTCGTCGGCGGTGAAGTAGATCAGGTCCGGCGTCCACTGCGTGTGGCCGACCCGGGCGAGCAGGGGCGCATAGGAGGCCAGGCGGACCACCTCGGGGCGGCGCTCCATCGCGATCATGTACGCGGCCTCGGCCAGCGCCGACCGGACCTTGCTCGACCATGCGGCGTATTCGCCCAGGTACACCTTGGGGCCGTTGGGGTCGTAGGCGTCCCAGCGGTCGGTGTTCTGGTGGTACCAGCGGGGGTTGCAGTAGCCGTGCTCGTCGATCATCGGGATCGCGCGCTCGCGGGCGAAGGCCCATCCGGCTTCGTAGTCGTCGCCGTGCGGGGCGGGACCGGCGGTGCCGATGGGGGTGACCTCGGGGTGGGCTTTGCGGAGGGCGTCTTCGATGCGGGCGTAGCGGTCGCGGAACTGGTCGGTGATCTCGTCTTCGTTGCCGATGCCGAGGTAGCGGAGTCCGAAGGGCTCGGGGTGTCCGAGGGCGGCGCGTTTGGCGCCCCACTTGGTGCCGGTGCCGCCGTTGGCGAACTCGACGAGGTCGAGGACGTCCTGGATGTAGTCGTCCATTTCGGATTCGGGGATGGCGTGCTGGCCGCCGGGCGAGTTCTGGCAGCAGACCCCGGCGGCGACAATGGGGATCGCGGTCGCGCCGGTGGCTTCGCAGAGCTGGAAGTATTCGAGGTAGCCGATCTGGCGGGACTGGTGGTAGTGCCAGATGTTGCGGGCCTGGACGCGTTCGTGGCGGGGGCCGATCGTGTCTTTCCAGTGGTAGACGTTGTCGAGGCCGAACCCGTGGGCGAGGCAGCCGCCGGGGAAGCGGATGAAGCTCGGGTGGAGGTCTTTGAGCGCTTGGAGGAGGTCGGGGCGGAAGTTGAGCGGTTCGCCGTGTTCGTCGAGGGGGCGGATCGAGACGGCGTCGATGTCGACGGTGGCGCCGTCGGGGACGGTGATGCGGAGGTCGCCGCGGCCGTCGGCCGTGACGTCGAGGTCGATTTCGGCGCGGTGCCAGCCGCCGGGGGCGACGGGGAGGCGGCCCCGCGCGCATCCGTCGGCGATGGTGATCTGCAGGCTGGTGGGGTCGCCGTCGGTGCGGGCGAACAGGGTGAGCCGGAGGCGCTGTCCCGCGGTGGCGCCGATCCCGTCCCAGCCGCTGTTGGCGATCGAGGCGGGACCGGTGAGGCGCGCGTAGTGGGCGTTGTTGGGGTGCAGCGGCTCGTCGGCGCGCACTTCGACGGCTCCGGCGGTGTCCCATCCGGTGAGCGGGTGGAAGCCCTCGCGTTCGGAGGCGTCGAACTCGAAGTCGCCGTTGCGCACCTGCTCGGCGTTGAGGCCGCCGTCGAGGGCGTCGTTGAGGTCTTCGATGAACAGGCCCCACAGGTCGGGGGCGGCTTCGGCGACGGCGTCGCCGATCGTGACGGTGAATCGCTGGCTCATTCGAGGGCTTCCTTGGCATTGTCGGTGGACAGTTGGTCGAAACTGCGTCTCCCGGGATAATGGGAGGCATGCAACGACGTGTGACGATCGAGGACATCGCGGAGGCGACCGGGGTCTCCCGGCAGACGGTGAGCCGTGCGATGAACGGGAAGCCGCGCATCAGCGCCGAGACCCGCGCTCGCGTCCTCGAGGCGAGTGAGCGGCTGGGCTACCGTCCGGACCGCTTCGCGTCGAATCTGGCCCGCAACGACAAGACGACGACCGTGGCGTTCGTGGTCGACTCGTTCCGCAACCCCTATTACTCGGAGCTGACCGCCGACCTGCTCGACGCGGCTTCGTCGCGGGGGTGGCAGATGACGATCTCCTCGCACGAGAACGAGCCCGAGCTCGCCTTGATCAGTCGCCTCACGAGCCAGGTGGACGCGGTTGTCGGCTATTTCAGCGAGGCCGACGAGGCCGCGATGGTCACCGCCGCGCGGGGTGCGCCGCTGGTGGTCTTGGGCCGTACCGCTTCGACGCCGGGGCTGCGGTCGGTGGACTTCGACTTCCAGGCGTCGTTCAAGGCACTCGTACCCGAGCTGCGCGAGCGCGGTTCGCGCCGCTTCGGTCTGCTTGAGAGCCAACCGGCTGGGACGGTGTACGCCCCGAGCAGCAGGCGCATCGCCTACGAGGCCGCGGTCGACGACGCGTCGGCGGCAGCGGTGGTGGTGTGCGAGGCGACCGCGCAGTCGGTGGAGGCGGGCGAGCGCGGGTTCCACGAGCTGATGGAGCAGTTCCCCGAGACCGACACGGTGATCGCGTTCGCCGACCTGATGGCGATGGGTGCGCTGCGCGCCGCCCAGCAGCGGGGACTGGGCGTCCCCGGAGACGTGCGGATCGTCGGGGTCGACGGTCTCTCCTTGGGCGCGGCCACTTCTCCGGCGCTGACGAGTCTGGCGATCCTCGGCGGGCCGTTCACCGAGACCATCGCCGATGCGGTGGAGCGGGCGCTGTCCGGTGAGCGGGATTCGTTCAAGCCCCGGTTCACGGTGCCGACGGTGCTCTGGCGCGAGTCGGCCTGAGCCCGGGCAGGCGTGTGCCCGGCGGCGCCCCCGGGGAGGCGGGCGCCGCCGAACGGATTCAGGGAGCGTGCGGGTCAGGGCCGTGGTCCTTCGACGGGGAGGATCGGGCCGGTCAGGGCCTCGTCCCGGTCGCACACCAGATGCCCGTCGACGACGCGGGCGCGGGCGACCTGGATGGAGGTGCGCCGGTGGCCGTGGAGGTCGTCGCGGATCGGCTGGCCCGGCACGCGTTCGGGGTGGGTGAAGTAGAAGACGAACGCGTCGTCGCCGACGACGACCACGTCGGCGTGCAGGCCGATGCCGCCGTCGTCCTCGCCCGTTCCCGGGGTTTCGAGGATGCGGTCCTGCTGGGCCCAGTCGCGCAGGTCGCCGGACTGGTGCACGCGCAGGCCGGACCATTCGTCGGTGAGCATCCACCATGAGCCGCCGAGCCGGAACACGTTCGGGCCCTCGTGCGGCTGGTTCGTCACGCCCGGTCCGCTCGGCGTCCACTGGTAGAGGTCGGGGCTGTCGGCCGTGTAGGTGTGCGCGCCGCCGCGATCGCTGTCCTTGAACCACATGCGCCAACCGCCTGCGGGGAGCGGGAGGACGCAGGCGTCGATGACGTCGCGCGAGTCCAAGTCGAGTGTGGACTCGTATCGCCAGGTGGCGAGGTCGTCGCTGGTGTAGTGGCGGATCTGCTTGTCGTGGCCGACCCACTGCTTGGGCACGCCTTCGATGACGCTGACGTACATGTGGAACGTCTCGCCGTCGTCGATCACCTCGGGCGCCCAGTAGGTGTCGCGGCCGAAGCCGGTCGCGAGCCCTTGGGCGGTGCCCCGGTAGAGCCAGGTCGCCCCGCCGTCCTTCGAGGAGGCGATGCCGATGTCGGTGCCGTGGACCCATGAGACGTCGTCGAACGGCGGGGCCCACACGCGCCGGTTGGTGTAGAACATCCACCACTCGCCGGCGGCGCGGTTCCAGATGACCGTGGGGTCGGCCGCGCCGTCGTGGATCGGGTCGCGGAACAGGGGCTTGGGAATCGCGGTCATGTGCTCGCTCCTTCAGCTCAGGCGATGGTGATGCAGGTCCAGGAGACCGGCGGCAGGTCGATGGTGACGGTGCTGCCGTCGCGTTTGACGGTCTCGTTGGTGCGCAGTCGGACCCGGTCGGGCTGCTCCAAGGTGTTCTTGGCGTGGCGGTCCTCGTCCCAGATCCCCTGCGCGGTCACGTCGCCGTCGAGCCCGAGCGCGCCGATGTCGACGGTGAAGCTCGCGGATTCGGTCGCGGAGCGGTTGACGGCGAAGACGGCGGCGCGGTCGCCGTCGATGGTGGCGACGGCGTCGACGGCGGTGACCTCGCCGTACTTCGCGGTCGCGATGGCCGGGGCGTCGAGGGCGCCGCGCAGCGCGGTCCCGGTGGCGGTCCTCGCGGTGAGCGCGAAGGGGTGGAACGTCGTCTGCTTCCAGGCCGGGCCGCCCGGTTCGGTCATGATCGGCGCGATCACGTTGACCAGCTGCGCGAGGCTCGCGGCCTTGACCCGGTCGGCGTGCTTGAGCAGCGAGACGAGGAGCCCGCCGAGTGCGACGGCGTCGGTGACCGAGTACTGGTTCTCCAGGAGGCGGGGCGCGACAGGCCAGCCTTCGATGGCGTCGACCTCGCCCGCCTGCTGGTACCAGATGTTCCACTCGTCGAACGAGAGGTTGATCCGGCGCTTGGAGCCCTTGACGGCGCGCACGTGCTCGATGGTGTGGACGATGCCCTCGATGTAGTCGTCCATGTCCGCGCCCGAGGCGAGGAAGCTCTCGACGTCGCCGTCGGACTCGTGGTAGTAGGAGTGGCAGGAGATGTAGTCGATCTCCTCGTAGGCGTGCTCGAGGACGGTGCGCTCCCAGGTACCGAAGGTCGGCATGCCGCGCCAGGAGGACCCGCAGGCCGAGAGCTGGAGGTCGCGGTCGAGGGCGCGCATGGCGCGGGCGGTGGTGACGGCGAGCTTGCCGTAGTCCTCGGCGCTCTTGGCTCCGATCTGCCAGGGGCCGTCCATCTCGTTGCCCAGGCACCACATCCGGACGTCGAACGGGTGCTCCCGCCCGTTGGCGCGGCGCTGGTCGGAGCGGGCGGTGCCGCCGGGGATGTTCGCGTACTCCAAGAGCTGCAAGGCTTCACGGGTGCCGCGGGTGCCGAGGTTGGAGGCGAGCATCAGTTCGGCGCCGACGAGGTCGAGCCAGTCGGCGAACTCGTGCAGGCCGACCTCGTTCGTCTCGGTCGAGTGCCAGGCCGGTTCGAGTCGCCTGGGGCGCTGCTCGACCGGGCCGACCCCGTCCTCCCAGTCGTAGGCGGAGACGAAGTTCCCGCCGGGGTACCGGACGGTGGTGATGCCGAGCTCGCGGACCAGGTCGACGACGTCGCGGCGGAACCCGTCCGGGCCGGACTCCGGGTGGCCCGGTTCGAAGATGCCGTCGTAGATGTGGCGGCCGAGGTGCTCGACGAACCCGCCGAAGAGCCGGTGGTCGACGCCGCCGACGGCGAAGGCCGGATGGAGGCGGAGGCTGGCGTTGTACATGGGTGGGTGTTTCGCTTTCGTTGAGGAGGGCGGCCGGTCAGCCTTTGACGGAGCCGCTGACCAGGCCGGAGACGATGTACCGCTGCGCGCACAGGAACACGATCACCATGGGCGCGAGGGCGATGACGCTGAGCGTCATGAACTTGGGCCAGTCGGTCGTGAACTGGCCGACCGCGCTGTAGACCTGGAGGACCAGGGTCTGCTTGTCCGGGGAGTTGATGAAGACGTTCGGGGTGATGAAGTCGTTCCACACCCACATGGCCTGGAAGACGCCGACGGTGACCAGGATCGGCCGGGTCAGCGGCAGCACGATCGTCCAGTAGATCTTCAGCGAGCCGGCCCCGTCGATCCGCGCGGCCTCGAACAGCTCGGACGGGATCGTCCGCATGTAGCCGATGATGAGGAAGTAGCAGAAGATCGCGCCCGACAGGTAGAGGACGACGAGGCCCTCCAGGGTGTCGACCAGCTGCATCCGCGTCAGCATGCGGTACAGCGGGATCAGCGTGGTCTGGCCCGGCACCAGGAACGCCACGACGAACAGGACGCCGAGCGCGGTGGTGAGCATGCCCCGGCCGATGAGCATCCCGTAGGCGGCCATCGAGCCGACCAGCAGCATGAGCAGGATCGACGCGGCGGTCACGTACACGGTGTTGAGGAACGCCTGCCCGATCGGCAGGGTCTGGAACACCTCGATGTAGTTGTCCGCGTTGAAACTCGAAGGCAGCCCCAGCGGGCTCGCCGAGCTCTCCGGCTGGGTCTTGAACGTGTTGACCACGAGGTAGTAGAAGGGGATCGCCATGAGGGCGGCGATCGGGAGCATCACGACACTCAAGACGATGCTGCGCAGATTCCTCATGAGAACCGGGCCTCCAGACGGCGCGAGAGGGCGAGCTGGGCGACGATGATGAGCCCGACCGCCAGGAAGAACACCACGCTCAGCGCCGACGCCTTGCCGATCTCCGACTGGGCGATGCCGTTCTCGATGATCGACTGCGTGAGCGTGCGGGTCGCGAATCCGGGCCCGCCGCCGGTGAGCGTGTACGGCAGGTCGTAGACCTTGAGCCCGCCGGTGAGCAGCAGCAGCTGGCTCACCGTGACCGCCGGTGTCAGGAGCGGCAGCGTCAGGTGCCGGAACTGCTGCCAGCGCGAGGCCCCGTCGATCCGGGCGGCCTCGTAGAAGTCCGAGGGGATCGCCTGGAGGTACGCGAGGTAGAGGATCGTGTGCCAGCCGGTTCCCGCCCACACGGCCACCACGATGACGCTGACCTTCGCCAGGACGGGGTCGGCCAGCCACGGGACCGGTGCGGCGCCGAACCAGCCGATCACGGAGTTGATGACCCCGGACCCCAAGGGCGCGAAGATGAACCCCCAGATCAGGCCGAGGATCGCGATCGACAGGACCGACGGGAAGAAGAACACCGAGCGGACCGCGTTGCGGCCGAAGAACTTCTGGTTCAGGGTGATCGCGAGCGGGATCGCCAGCGCGGTGATCGCCACTGTAGTGGTCACGGCGTACAGGAGCGTGAACCCCAGCGCCGAGAGCATCGAGGAGTCCTGCCAGATCGTGGCGTAGTTGTCGAGGCCGACGAATGCCGCGTCCGTCGAGTAGCCGTTGAAGTCGGTGAGGCTGTAGTAGAACGACTGCCCGAGCGGCACGAGGAAGAGCACGATGAATACCGCGATGACCGGCAGCAGGAACAGGTAGGACTCGAGACTCTGCCGGCGCAGCGCCCTGCGGCGCGAGGGCCGGGCGCTCATCGGAGCGAGGCCAGCTTCGCGTCCATGCCCTTGCCGACGTCGCGGGGGCCGATCTGGCCGGACGCGAGCTGCTGGACGAGCGCGGTGGACTCGGTGGCCATCGCGTCGCTGAACTCGGGCCAGCTCGCCGACGGCAGGTAGTACTCGTCGGCGCGGACGGCCGGGGCGAGTTCGTCGAACTCGGCCGGGAGCTCGGGCTCGAAGTCCTTGGTGGTGGTGATGTTCTGGTTGACCTCCTGGTAGACCTCGACGCCGGCCTTGGTGGACATCCAGTCGATGAACAGCTTCGCGGCCTCGGGCTGCTTCGCTTTCGCGTTGAGCGCCAGGCCCGGGGAGACCGCGCCGCACCAGTAGGGCTCGCCCGCGATGGCGGGGACGGCTTTGAACGTGATGTCGAGATCGGGTGCGCCGTCGAGGATGCCCGCCAGGCCCCAGGACCCGGCCGGCATCATGGCGACACGGCCCTGCTGGAATTCCTGGAGCACCTGGTCGTAGGTGGTACCGGCCGCTGCCTCGTCGAGGTAGCCCGCTTCGAAGAGTTGGAACCAGGCCTCGACTGCGGGGGCCCATGCCGCTTCGAAGGTCAGGTCGCCGTCGAAGATCTGCTGGTCCATGGTGCCGCCGTAGACGAGGTTCTGCTGGCCGAGCAGTCCGGCGAGCGTGGGCGTGACGCTGTCGACGGCTTCCATGTGGGCGCGCACGCCGGAGTCTTCGATCTGACCGCACAATGCGAGGAACCCGGCCCAGTCGGTCGGGAACTCGGCGGCGCCTGCGGCGGTGAGGAGTTCGTTGTTGACGGCGATGCCGCCGCCCCATGCGGAGACGGCCGAGCCGTAGAGCTTGCCGTCGCGGCTGTAGGTCGCGACCGCGGCGTCGGCGAGGTTCGAAGCCCATGCCTCGCTGCTGAGGTCGGCCACCAGCGCGGCGTCGATGAGCTGCTTCTTGTTCTCGGCGGTGATGATGACGACGTCAGGGGCGCTGTTGGAGCCCAGCTGCGTCTGGAGCTTCTGAATGTACGGCGCCCCGCCGCCGGGGTACTGGGCCTCGACCGTGTAGTCGGGGTTCGCCTTTTCGAACTCGGCGATGATCGGGTCCATGGTCACGGCCCCGTCCCAGGACAGGAACGTGATGGTGTTCGGGTCGGATTCGCCGCCCGAGCAGGCGGTGAGCGCGGTGCCGGCGATTGCGGCCGCAGGGGCGGCCGCCGCGAGGCGCCCGATCTGACGGCGTGAGAGCCGGATGTCGTCGGAAGGCTTCATTGCGCTTCATTCTCCCTCAGCTATCAAGTCGTCACTGCATGTTATAGTTGCATGTCACGACTGCGTGAGCGTTCACGCATTGGAAACTCTAACACCGCCGCGCCGAAACGCACCAGCACCAGCCCTCAAGCGATGCGAAGCCGAGACCTTACAGGTGGGAAGGTCGAGACCGCCGACCCGCAACCACGGCATCTCCCCCAACACATTGACATCTTTGCATCTATGAAGTTATCGTGAACCTGTTGCGTGATCGCTCACGCAACTGACACAGTTCGCGGTGACCTCCCCCGGCGTCGCTCACCGCATGGCGCATTGGAGCACCATGTCGAACCCAAGCACCACTCCCGCCCCGACCCGGGTGGGACGAAGAAACCTCCTTAAGGGAGCTGTACTCACAGGCGGTACCGCCGCCGGACTCGTCGGCCTCGGCCTCGCAACGGCTGCAAGCCAGGAGCTCGACGCCGCGGCCGCGACCCATCCCGGGATGCTGCACAACCAGGCCGACTTCGCCTACATCGCCGCCAAACTCGCCGCAGGCGCCCAGCCGTGGACGGCGGGCTGGAACAAGCTCACGGCCAACCCCCACTCCCAAGCCGGATGGGTCCCCCGCCCCTCCGCGACCATCACCCGCGGCGGCACCGGCACCCAGAACTACCCGCTGCTCTACAACGACGCACACGCCTGCTACCAGAACGGCCTGCGCTGGCGCATCGCCGGGACCGCCGACAACCGCGAGACCGCGGTGACCATCGCCAACGCCTGGTCGTCCACACTGGTCGAGATCAACGGCAGCTCCGACGCCCAACTGGCCGCCGGGATCTACGGCTACCAGATGGCCAACGCCGCCGAGCTCATCCGCGACGCGCCCGGGTTCGACCTCGGCCGGTTCCAGCAGATGCTCATGGACGTCTTCTACGTCATGAATGACGACTTCTTGCGCAACCATCAGGGCACCTGCGACTCCCACTACTGGGCCAACTGGGACCTGTGCGTCATGTGCTCAGTCCTGGCCATCGGCATCCTCTGCGACGACGACGCCCTCATCGACCAGGCGATCGACTACTTCTGGAACGGCATCGGCAACGGCTCGATCCAGCACGCGATCCCGTTCGTCTACGACGAGTACGCCCAATGGCAGGAATCGGGGCGCGACCAGGCCCACTCCGTGATGGGCCTCGGCCTCATGGCGACGTTCATGGAAATGGCCTGGCACCAGGGGATCGACCTCTGGTCGGCGCGCGACAACGCCTTCGCGAAGGCCTGCGAGTACGTCGCCCGCTACAACCTCGGCCACGACGACGTCCCGTGGACCAACTACTCGTGGGGCTCAGGGCACAACTGCGCCTACAACGAGCTGACCGCCATCAGCTACGCCGCCCGCGGCACCTACCGGCCGGTGTGGGAGATGGTCTACCACCACTACTGGTCGCGGCGCGGCATGGCGCTGCCGATGTCGGCCCAGTTCGCCGCCCAGGGCAGCCCCGAAGGCGGCGGCGGGGACTACGGCACGACCTCCGGCGGGTTCGACGCCCTCGGCTTCGGGACGCTGCTCTATGTGCGCGACCGGGTCCCCGTCGCCTCGAACCGGCTGCAGTCGTACAACTACCCGGACCGCTACGTCCGCCACAGCGGCCTCGTCGCCCGCATCGACGCCAACGTCAACCCCGCCGACGACGCCCGGTTCACCCTCGGCGCCGGGCTCGCCGACCGCGCCGCCGACTGCGTCTCGTTCGAGTCGCTGAACTTCCCCGGCTACTACCTGCGCCACGAAGGCTTCGCGCTGAAGCTCGAAGCGAACGACGGCAGCGCCGCCTTCGCCGCCGACGCCACCTTCCGCCGCGTCCCCGGCCTCGCCGACCCCGCCGCGGTCTCGCTCCAGTCCTACAACTACCCCGACCGCCATGTGCGCCACGTGAACTACGTACTGCGCATCGATCCGATCACCGACGCCACCGGCCGCGCCGACGCCACCTTCCGCATCATTTGACGCCCAGGGGCGGGCTGACGGCTCAGTCCGCCCCTGCTGTTCGCCAATCCCCCTCAGTCCAGGAGGACGGCGACTTTGCCTGCGGCACCTGGCGTCGTCGTGGTTACCGTCTGGCCCATTGCTGGTTGGCCTGTCCGCTGCCGCAGGTCCAGAGAGTGACCTTCGTGCCGTTGGCGGTGCCCCAGCCCGAGGCGTCCAGGCACAGGCCGGACTCCACCCCGGTGATGGTGCCGTTGGCGTTGACGTTCCATTGCTGGTTGGCTTGTCCGTTGCAGTCCCAGATCACCACCCGGGTGCCGTTGGCCGTGCCGTGACCGACGGCGTCCAGGCATTTGCTGCCGTACAGCATCAGCTGCTTGCCGGCGGTGTAGGTCCACCGCTGGTTGGCGCCGCCCCAGCAGTCCCATAGCTGGACGTCGGTGCCGTTGGCGGTGCCGACCCCGGTGGCCTCGAGGCAGCGACCGGACTGGGCGCCAACGATCTCGGTGCCGCCCGCGGAGCCGATGCTGCCGGGCACTGATCGCAGCGCGTCGTACCAGACCGCGGCCATCTTGTCGTATCCGGCGGCGGTCGGGTGGACCCCGTCGTCCAGGTCGGCGGCCGTCATGGCGCTGTGCATGTCGACCATGTGCACGTTCTGACCGGCGTTCACCTTGCCCTGCACGATGCCGGGGATCGCCGCGTTGAAGCTGTTGACCGCCGCGTCGCCCTCGGGCCACCCGAGCGGCGTGATCTGCGCGACGAACACCTCGGCGTTCGGCGCCGTCGCGGTGATGCGGTCGATCAGTGCGGACAGGCGGTTCGGGGCGGTGGCGACGTCGTGGTTCTGCAGGATGTCGTTGGTGCCGATGTGCAGCAGCACGGTCTTCGGCTGGTAGGTGTTCAGCCAGCCGACGATGTTCGCGTCGATCTGGTCGATCCGCCAGCCGGGATGGCCCTCGTGGTCGTGGTCGCCGAGGTTCCCCGGCCCGTTGAACTGCGACCCGACGAAGTCCGTGGTGTACCCGCCGCCCGCGAGGCGCTGCCACAGGCCGATCCGGTATCCGCCCGGCGTGGCGGTGCCCTCGGTGATGGAGTCACCCAGCGGCATGACCCGGACCCCGCCGTTCGACTCCGCGCTCGCGGAACCCGTCGGCGCCGCCATCATGGCCAGCACGAAACCGAGCGCCGCGATCGGTCCGAGCCACCTTGCTTTTCTGCGCATCTCTTGCTCCTGGAATTCGTTGGATCGTTGCCGTTCCGGGTGGCCGCAGGGGTCGGGGGCGGGCTCGGCCTTGGACCGAGCCCGCCGGGTACCTCAGGAACACCTGAGCCTGACCTGCGTCGTGCCGTTAGCGCTGCAGGGTCAGCAGACCCGGCCGATACGGCAGGAGTCCGTAGTCCATGCCGTCAGAGCCGGGGTCGCGTCCCTGGTAGAGGAACTGCAGGTTGCAGGGGTCGATGGTCTTGGTCTGGTCGGGGTTGTTGCGGACCAGGTCGCCGTGGCTGATGTCGTCGGTCCAGGTGACACCGGTGTTGGCCTTGCCCGCGAACGGGTTGGACTCGGTGGCGGCCTGCGGCGTCCACGTGCCGTCGAGGCTGGTGGCCGTGAACGAGCGGAAGTAGCGGCCGTTGTTCCCCATGGCCTCGACGATCATGAGGTACTGGTTCTGGCCCTGGACCTTGTAGACCTCGACCGCTTCGAACAAGTTCTCCTTCGTGTCGCTCATGACGAGCTCGTAGTCCGTGCCGAAGCTGCTCGGGAACTCCCCGAGCGGCATGCTGGACCGGTAGATCTGGCCGTTGTCGTTGGCGAAGAACAGGTACATGTTCCGGTCATCGGCGATGAGGGTCTGGTCGATGGGAGCGGCCACGGGAAGCTCCCCGTTGAACAGCTCCTGGTGCGGGCCCCAGCTGTTGGGGTCGCTGGGGTTGGTCGACGTGCGGTAGGAGAACTTGTACGGCCAGCCCCACTGGTAGGCGAGCACCCAGATGTTCTTCGGGGCGAAGTAGATCAGCGTCGGGGCGACGGGGTTGAAGCTCGTCACCGGGTTCTGGCGCGCCGAGGCCATGTCGGACCAGTTGGTGAACGGGCTGAAGACCGTCGAGTTCCAGGCGTCTCCGGCGTCGTGCGTCGTCCCGTAGACGAGGTACTGGCCGTTGTGGCGGACCGCGGTGAAGTCCTTGAGCGCGACCTGTCCGTTCTGCGGTTGCGCCAGCGGGCCGGTCGATGTCCAGTTGTACGTCGACGGGAGCGTGCAGGCGCCGCTGCCGCCGTCGACGCGGACGAGTTGCCACTGCTGGTTGGTGCCGTTCCAGTCGCTGTACTGGACGACGCCTGCGCCGTCGTTGGTCGCGGCGTTCTGGACTTCGACCGCCTTGTTGCTGTTGCGGTTGATCAGGCGGATGTAGCCGTTGTCGGCGTCGGCTAGTCGGAACTGCTGGTTGGCGCCGCCGTGGTCGGTCCACTGGTGGATAGCGGCGCCGTCGTCGGTCGACCAGCCGGAGACGTCGAGCACCTTGCCTGAGTGCCGCGCTTTGATCTTGTAGTAGCCGTTGCCGGCGTCCACGAACTGGAACTGCTGGTTCTGGGTGTCCGTGCGGGTCCACTGGTGGAGCAGGGCTCCGTCGGCGGTGGACACACTGCTGACGTCCAGGGCCTTGCCGCTGTTGCGGTTCACCAGCACGTACCAGGCGGTGGTGTCGACGGTGGCGGCCGATGCCGGGCCGGTGGCCGCGACGACACCGGCACCGGCCAGCACCGCTGTCACGCCGGCGGCGAGGAGCCGCGTCAACCATCGACGCCGCCGAGGCGGCGCGATCGACCGGGAATGAGAAAGGGCGGACATGATCCTCCTTGATTGAGAAACGGACGGTTCACCCGGAGACGGGCGCACCGCGAAGCGGCGCGGCCAGAGGGAAGTTCAGAACAGACTCGTTGCATGAATTTCCCTTTCGTGAGCAGCCAACACCGTCTGTTATCGCTCACATATCGCAATCCAACCCGGAAACATCTGATGATTTTCCCGGCGATTCGAACTATAGAGAGATATCTATGTGTAGTCAATGGTTCGACGAAGGTTTGTTGGTGCACCTAGCGTTAAGTTGCCGCGTCGAGTGTCGCGCCCTTGCCCCCCAGCGGCGCGAGTTCGCGACGCGGGCGTCCTGTCGGCAGAGGTCAGTCGGGGAGGGCGAGCGGCCAGGAGCTTGGCGGCGACGGGAAAACGTCGCCGACGAACCACCGAAGGCACCGGTCGCCAACAATCCTCCGTCGAGCCGTTGACTGCACATAGAGATCTCTCTATAGTTCAAATCGCCGGAGAAATCATCAGATGTTTCGGAGCTAGGTTTCGTCATGTGATCGATAACAGGCGGCTGCGTCTGCTCGAGGAGGGGAAATTCATGCAACGAAACCGTTCTGTGCTTCCCGCTGCCCCTGAGCGGAGGCGCCCCCTGGCCGGTGGGGAAGCGAACCTCGACTAAGGAGAGCAGCATGGCCTGGATGGAAACCCCCAAGAGCCGCAGGCAGATGCTCATCGGCGGCGCCAGCGCGCTCGCCGGGGCCGCCGCCGCGACCGCACTCAACCCGCCCACCGCAGCCCAAGCCCAGCAAGTGTTCGCGTCGACGGGCGCCGCCCAGGTCGCCGAAGCATGGAATCCCGCTTCGTCGTATACGACGACGGACACCGGCGATGGCGCCTACACGGTTCCCATGCTGAACTCCGACGTGCCGGATGTCAGTGTCGAGCGCGTCCCCGCGTCGCAGAACGATGAGAGGCGCGACATCTACTACATGGTCAGCACGACGATGCATCTCAGCCCGGGCGCACCGATCATGAAGTCGTACGACCTCGTCAACTGGGAGATCGTGAGCTACGCGTTCGACCGCCTCGACATCAGTGATGCCGCGTCCTTGCGCAACGGCTCGAACTCCTACGGGCAGGGGCAGTGGGCGTCGTCGGTCCGCTTCCACGAAGGCACCTTCTACGTGCTCATCAATTCGCTGAACCTCGGCGGCGCCTTCCTCTACCGCACCGACGACATCGAGAACGGAGCGTGGACGAAGACGGCGTTCGGTCGTGGCTTCCACGACCCATCGCTCTTCTTCGACGACGCCAACGGCGGAACGCCGTACGTCATCTACGGCGGCGTCAGCGCGGTTCGGCTGAACCCGACGCTGACGGCGGTCGAGCAGGATTTCCCGGACTTCATCCGGCGCAGCGACTACTCGAGCGAGCCGTACGTCGGCAGCGACGGGATCTTCGAGGGCGCTCAGGTGTGGTTCATCGACGGCTACTACTACGTGGTGATGATCACCTGGCGCAGCAACGGTCGACAGGTCGTCATGTTCCGCTCGACCGAACTGCTCGGACGGCTCGCGGACACCCCGGTGGCCTACGAGTCCTATGGAGCGCTGGCTTCGAACGGATTCGCGCAAGGCAGTCTTGTGCCCATCTCGAATGACGCGGGCGACGACGACTGGTACGGCTTCTTCTTCCGCGACTCGTACCCGGTCGGTCGCATCCCGGCGCTGATCCCGGCGACCTGGAGCGACGGGTGGCCGACCTTCGGTGACAACGGCGTCGTGCCGGTCGACGGCGTCTTCGAGAAGCCGATCAGGCTCACCCCGGAGCAGGAGCGCTTCGAACGGCTCAAGTGCATCGTCGTGTCCGACGACTTCGACAACGATGCACCGCACCGTGCCTTCCAGGACGAGCAGTGGACGCTGCCGACACCGCCCGACATCGACGAGACGCTGGTCGGGGTCGAGCTCTTCGGCAATCCCGGCGTCGAGTCCGGAAACACCGAGGGCTGGATCGCCAACGACGGCGCGACGCTCTCGGCGACGACGGACGCGCACAGCGGCTCGACGGCTCTCGCGGTCACCGGGCGGAACCTCACGGGATCGGGGCCGGCGCAGAACCTCACAGGCAAGGTGCAGCACAACGTCACCTACGACGTCTCGGCATGGGTCAAATACGAGAACCCCGCAAGCCCGGCGACCAAGCCGTTCCTCATCACCGCCCGGTACGGCGGCACCAACACGAACTTCGCCAACCTCACGCCCCAGACGGAGGTTGCCCGCGGGACCTGGGGCAAGGTGTCCGGGTCGTTCACGATTCCTGCGTCCCAGGAGCTCTCCGACGTGCGCATCTTCATCGAGACTCCCTGGGTGAGCAATCCGTCGACCGACCCCGACACGCACCTCATGGACTGCAAGGTCGACGACGTGTCACTCATTGGGAGGGCTGACGCCGTCGAGCTGCCGCATCCCGATGAGATCGCCCCGAACGGGTCGAACCTCGATCTGGCCTGGGAGTGGAACCACACGCCCGACAACCGGTACTGGTCCCTCACCGACCGCGAGGGGTGGCTGCGGTTGACGGCCGGCAAGGTCGTGACCGGTGGGTACACGCACCGCGACTCCGGTGGCGAGCTCACCTGGCTGGAAGAAGCGCGCAACACGCTCTCGCAGCGCTCCTTCGGACCTCGGCAGTCGGCCGAGACCAAGCTCGATTTCTCAGCTATGAACGACGGCGACGTCGCCGGACTCGCAGCATTCGGGCAAGACTTCTCGTATGTCGCGGTCCAGCGCGCGAACGGGGTGAACACGGTGGGGGTCGTCCATCGCGGCCGGCCCTTCGCTGCGCCGGTCGACCAGGCGGCGACCGAGCGTTTCCTCCCTGGAGCCACTGCGGAACTCGGGGATGCCACGGAGGTGCACCTCAAGGCGGATCTGGACTTCACCCGGAGCGAGGGGCAGCTCTTCACGACCTTCTATTTCAGTCTGGACGGGATCGATTGGACCCAGCTCGGCAACGCCGTCGGACCGCTCGAGTTCGGCGGGTCGTTGCACTTCATGGGACACAGGGTCGCGCTGTTCAACTACGCGACCCAGCAGACCGGCGGCCACGTCGACTTCGACCACTTCCTGCTGAGCGACACACTGACATCGCAGAACCAGCCGCTCGACAAACGCGACCTGGAGGCGGCGATCGCCTACGCCGAATCACTGGACTCAGGGGCCTATCCCGCCGAAGCGTGGGCGGCGATGCTCGACGCGCTCGCCGAAGCGCGAACCGTGGCGGCAGCGGTGGTCGGCACGCAGAACCAGATCGACGCCCCCGAGCGAGCACTCAGCTATGAGCTCGCCCGCCTCGGAACGCTGAAGGGGCCGGACCTCACCGCCTGGTATGTGCTGGTGAACCGCAACAGCGGTAAGGCCCTGGACGTCAGCAGTGTGTCCACCGCCGACGGAGCCCTGCTCCACCAGTGGACCCGCACGGACACCCAGAACCAGCAGTTCCAGTTCGTGGACGCCGGCAACGGCTACTACAAGATCAAAGCGCGGCACTCAGGCAAGGTGCTCGACGTCTCCGGCTGGTCGACGGCTGACGGCGCCGCTATCCACCAGTGGACCGACCACGGCGGCGCCAACCAGCAGTTCCGACTAGCCGACGCCGACAGCGGCTACATCCGCCTGATCAACCGCAACAGCAACAAGGCGGTCGAAGTCCAGAACGCCGCGACCAACGACGGCGCAGGCGTCGTCCAGTACAGCGACTGGAACGGCACCAACCAGCAATGGCAACTCGTCCGCTGACCTGAGCGGCACGGACTCCGCCGACCCGGTCCGCGTCAATCGTTCATGACTTTCCCAGCGCAGTAACCAAGAGCGGTTGCACCGATGCCGCCGGCCGCCAGTTTCATCCCCTCATGATTCCTGACCTGGTACACCGCCGCATGATGCACACGCGCATCCCGAATCGCCAGCACACCTGCAGCTCCGACAGCAAGGTGGCGTGGGTACCCCAGTACCCACGCCACCTTGCTGTTTGCCCTCTAGGCGCGGGTACCGGTCACGGTCGTGCCGGTCTTGGTGACCGTGTAGTCGATCGTGCCGCCGCCCCAGAAGTGGAAGGTGAGGGTGACGGGCTCGTCGTCCCTGATCCCGTTGAGGAAGTCAGGGGTGAGGCTGATCGTGCCCGCATCGTAGTCGGGCCGGTAGGTCGCCCAGAACTCCTTGTAGGGGGTCCAGTCGTGGGGCCCGGCGTTGGTGCCGTCGGCGTACTTGGCCTCCATCGTGGAAAGCTCGTCGCCGTTGAACTCGGTCGGGATCGCGAAGCACGAGGAGTTGCAGGCCTCCCACTGGGACCAAGGTTCGCTGTCCGTGGTCCCGGTGAGGTCGGAGATCTGCGGCGTGCCGTAGGTGATGACGTGGATCTGCCACGGCACACCGTCCGAGAAGCGGGCCTCGATCGTGCTGTTCACGCCGTACGCGCGGTCGCCGGAGAGGCGGGTGAGCGCAGAGGCCGTGAGGGTGAGCGTGTCGCCCTCGACCGTGTAGTCGTCGCCCTCGGCCAGTGCCGTGTCACCCTGCCACAGGCCCTCGAAGTCGAGGCCGTTGCGGTTGAGCGTGAGCGATTCGTCGGTGATGGTCCCGGCCTTCTCGAGGTAGATCGAGTCGAACGAAGCGGTGCCCGAACGCGTCGTCAGGCCGGACGACAGGTACGAGCGCAGGTGCGGGTCGCGCCATTCGAGCGTGTGGCGGTTGAGGTACGAGCCTGCGTCCCACAGCATCAACGTCAGGTGCTGGTACCGGGCCTGGTACAGGATGCCTTCGAAGAGCTTCAGGAGCTCGCCGTACTGCTGGGACTGGGGGACGCCGGAGCGCGTGTAGTCGTAGCCGAGGACGCCCCACTCTCCGACGATGACCGGGACGCCGTTGTCGACGAAGGTGTCGTTCACGCGCTGGAAGGTGTTCTCGAGGTCCTGCTGGGTCGCCTCGTCGTAGGTGGTGACGCCGGCGACGTTGACGCTGAAGGGCCAGAACCCGTAGAAGTGGACGGTGGCTGCGATCATGTCGTCGTCGAGCTCGTCGATCGTGGCCTTGAGCGCGTCCAGGTGCGGCTGCTCGGAGTTGGTCACCCAGGTCGGCAGCACCAGGAGCCGGTCGGCGTTCTTGCCGCCGGTGGCGCGGACGGTCTCGTAGAAGTTGACGTTGAGCGTGGCGGTGTGGGCGTCCTGGTTGGCCGTGTCAGTGGGGAACTGCGGCTCGTTGATGCTCTCGAACGACAGCTCGGACGGGTAGTCCTTGAACCGCTCGGCGATCTGGGCCCACATCGCGTTGAACTTCGCCAGCACGTTCTCGCGGTCGTCCGGCAGCTCCTTGGTGAACATCTGGTCGTGGATGTTGACCAGCACCTGGAGGTCGTTGGCGATCGCCCAGTCGACGACCTGCGCGACGCGCTCCATGCGCTCGGAGGAGATCGTGTAGTCCGGTGCCGGGCCGGTGTGCTCGTAATCCCAGGCCACCGGGAGGCGGATCGAGTTGTAGCCCTCGGCTTTGATGGTCTGGAGGAGTTCCTCGGTGATCAGCGGGTTGCCCCAGGCGGTCTCACCGCCGGTGCCGCCGAAGGCGTCGAGGGTGTTGCCGACGTTCCAGCCCGGCTGCATGGCCGCGACCTGCTCCATGGCGGTGACTGCATGGTCCGGCGGGGCGGTCGGCTTTTCCGCTTGAGCGCTGGCGGCGCCGATCAGGCCCGCGGTCAGAGCGGTGACCGCTGCGATGGCGATGGCGCCGAGGCGCAGTCGTCTTCTATGGACGGTGGTTGAACTTGTCACGGTTCTCCTTGTGAGGGTGGATACCGTGAGGGCGCGGCGTTCGCCGCTGGAGGGGGGTCGATCTCCTTGTGCGCCCAAACCTTAAGTTGAGCGATCAAACTTTGTCAATAGGCAGATTCTCGACGCCTCCTCGTCCGTCCTTCGTCGCGGTTCGACTGAGATTGCCTGCGGGCCTTGGGAAACGGACGTGAAGCCGAGGCGAGGCACGGAAATTTAACACTGGGCGTGCCAACAAACTTTTCATCAAACCGTTGACTGCATATCGAGATCTCCCTATAGTTCGAATCGCCCGAGATTCCGGGAAATCATCAGATGTTTCGGAGCTGGTGGAGCACGAGGGCGGCCCGGTTGCGGAGCGGCGGCGTACCGGGAGCCGATCATGGGCCCCCGGTTCGCGGTCTTCAACCACGCCACCCGATCCCTCGGCGGCGCCGTCGCCGTCAAACGCTTCACGGTCACCGCATAAGCACCCGCAACACCCGATTCGCGCATCCTGCATGACACCCGTGGCGCGCGAGCGCCGGAGAGGTTCCCCATGAAGACACCCCAACTGAGACGCCGCCTCGCGGCGGCGCTGGCCGCGGGGTTCGTCGCGGCCCTGCTGAGCACCGCCGCCGATCCGTCGCCCGACCCGGCACAGGCCGACAATCCGATCGTCCAGACCATCTACACCGCCGACCCCGCGCCGCTGGTCCACAACGGACGCGTCTACCTCTACACGGGGCACGACGAGGACGGCTCGACCTCCTCGTTCAATATGAAGGACTGGCGGGTCTACTCCTCCGACGACATGGCCAACTGGACCGACCACGGCTCGCCGCTCAGCCTCGACACGTTCAGCTGGGCGGGCGCGAACGCCTGGGCGGGCCAGGCCGTCGAACGAAACGGCATGTTCTACTGGTACGTCCCCACCTCCGAGCGGACCACAGGCCAGTTCGCGATCGGCGTGGCCGTCTCGAACAGCCCCACCGGTCCGTTCTGGGACGCCCTCGGGCACCCGCTCCTCATGAACGGCGAGATCGACCCGACGGTCTTCATCGACGACGACGGGCAGGCCTATCTCTACTGGGGCAACCCGAACCTGTGGTACGTGAAGCTCAATGCCGACATGATCTCCTACTCGGGCTCCCCCACCAAGATCCCCCTCACCACGGAGGGCTTCGGCACCCGCCCCGGGGGAACGGACCGGCCGACCCTCTATGAGGAGGGGCCGTGGGTCTACAAGCGCGGATCGCTGTACTACAACGTGTTCGCGGCGCAGTGCTGCCAGGAGTTCATCGCCTACTCGACGGCCCCGAGCCCGACCGGGCCGTGGACCTACCGGGGCACGGTCATGCCGGCGCAGGGCAACGCCTTCACGAACCATCCGGGCGTGATCGACTTCAAGGGATCGTCGTACTTCTTCTACCACAACGGCGCCCTGCCCGGCGGCGGCGGTTTCACCAGGTCCGTGGCCGTCGAGAAGTTCACCTACAACGCAGACGGCACGATCCCGCAGATGAACATGACCACGGCCGGGCCGCCGCAAGTGGGGACCCTCAATCCCTATGTGCGCCAGGAGGCCGAGACGATCGCCTGGGCTACGGGGGTCGAGACCGAGTGGACCGCCGCCGGCGGGATGAACGTCGGCTGGATCGAGAACGGGAACTCGATCAAGGTCAAGGGGGTGGCCTTCGGCACCGGCGCGCGCCAGTTCACCGCCCGCGTGGCCTCGGCGACCAGCGGCGGCACGATCGAGCTGCGGGTCGACGGCCCCAGCGGCCCTGTCGTGGGCAGGTGCACCGTCGCGGGCACCGGAGGCTGGCAGACCTGGGCGGACGTCACCTGCCCGGTCAGCGGCGCGACCGGCACCCGCGACCTGTACCTGAACTTCACCGGCAGCAGCGGTTTTCTGTTCAATGTGGACTGGTGGCGCTTCGCCGTATAACCAGAACGGAACGGGCCTCCGCGAAGGAGGCCCGTTCACGGCGGGTAGCGCCTTCGGCTGGCGGTCCTTCGAGTACGGGCGGCCCATCGTCGGCCACCCGCCCGGCCGCGAACACATGGCCATCCGCGTCCTCGCCGAGCAATGACGAGGAACCAGGGCAAAGCCCCGCAATCGAGAGTGGAGTAGTAAATGACATCGCAAGCCACGTCGCACCGTGACGAGGATCCGGCCTTCGAGTGGGCCCGACCCGGGCTCCACCTGCAGTTCGACCACCGCGACGACCGGCCCGTGCGGCTCGTGCGCCTCGCGACCGCACCCGAGGCGCCGTCAGCGGCCGAGCCCTGGGCGATCATCGACGTCACCACCGCGGGGGTCAAGCATGACGCCAGCGACGACCAGGGCCTCCTCTACTCCAGCGCCGGGCAACGGCTCCGCTACGCGGGCCACGAATCTGACGAGACCGAGCTGCGGATCCGCCAGCGGGCACCGGAGTTCGGCATCGAGGTGCTCAGCGTCTTCCGCGCCGCCGGACCCGGCGTCCAGATCCGGCACACCGTCCGCAACGCGGCCGACCGGAGCCTCGTACTGCTCTCGGTGAGCTCGGCGCTCGTGGCCGTGCTCGCCGACGGCGGGCACGACCTCCTCTGGGGCGAGAGCGAATGGCGAGCCGAGGGGCGCTGGCGGCAGCGCCCATTGCGCGAGCTGCTGCCCGACACCGATCCCCCGCTGCACGGCGGCCAGCACCCGCGCGGGCTCTTCTCGCTGACCAGCCATGGGAGCTGGTCGACCGGTTCGTTCCTGCCGACCGGGGTCCTCGCGGCCGAGACCGTCCCTTCGATCGCGTGGCAGGTCGAGACGAGCGCTGGCTGGCACTGGGAGGCGGCGCAGACCGGAAGCACTGTGACTGTGGGCGTGCACGGCGCGACCGACAGGCATCACCAGTTCGCCGCGCGGCTGGCGCCGGGCGAGGAGTTCACCTCGGTGCCGGCGGGACTCTGCGTCGCCGATGGCGGCCGGGACGCGGCCTTCGCGGCGCTCACCGGTTACCGGCGCGCGATCCGCGAGGTGCGCCCGGTCGACGCCCGGCTGCCGGTGGTCTACAACGACTACATGAACACGCTCATGGGCGAGCCGTCGACTGAGCGGCTGCTGCCGCTCATCGAGTCGGCCGCCGAGGCGGGCGCGGAGTACTTCTGCATCGACGCCGGGTGGTACGCCGTGCCCGGCAGCGCCTGGTGGGTCGGCGCGGGCGAGTGGCTCGAGGCTCCCGAGCGGTTCACCGGCGGCTTGTCGTCGGTCATCGACGCCATCCGCGCCAACGGCATGCGGCCCGGGTTGTGGTTGGAGCCGGAGTCGGTCGGGGTCGAGTCGGCGATCGCGGAGCGGCTGCCGGACGAGGCGTTCTTCCAGCGGTTCGGCGAGCGGGTGATCGTGGCGGGGAACTTCCAGCTCGACCTGCGGCATCCGGCGGCGCGCGCGCACCTGGACGAGGCGGTGGACCGGCTGGTGGACGAGTTCGGGCTCGAGTTCATCAAACTCGACTACAACAGGAACATCGGCGGCGGGACCGAAGTGGACGCCGACGCGCCGGGGGCGGGGCTGCTCGGTCACACCCGGGCCTTCCGCGACTGGCTGCTCGGCGTGCACGCCCGGCATCCGGGCGTGCTGTTCGAGAACTGCGGTTCGGGTGCGCTGCGCATGGACTACCACCTCCTTTCGGTGGCGCATCTGCAGTCGACCTCGGACCAGGAGGACTTCCGGAAGTACGCCCCGATCGCAGCGGCGGCGCCCGCGAGCGTCCTTCCCGAGCAGGCAGGGAACTGGGCGTATCCGGCCGCGACGATGAACTTGGAGGAGACGGCGTTCGCTATGACGGCAGGCGCCATGGGCCGGCTGTACCTCTCCGGGTTCCTCAACGAGCTGAGTGCGGAGCAGTCCGCGCTGGTCCGCGAAGCCGTTGCGCTGCATAAGGACTGGCGGCACCGGATCGCCAGGTCGCATCCGGTGTGGCCGCTGGGGCTTCCGGGCTGGGGGGACGAGGTGATCGCCTTGCGGCTCGACGCCGGATCCGAGTCGCTGCTGGCGATGTGGTCGCGCGGTGAGGCTGCGGAGGTCGCGTTGCCGGGGCTGCGCGGGCGGGACCTGAAGCAGGTCTACCCGGTCGCTTTGCCGGAGTGGAGGATCCGCACCGACGGCGAGACGCCGGTCGTCGAGCTTCCGACGGGACCCGCCGCCAGGATCTTCACGGTGCAGCGGTGACCCGGGGTCCGGGCGTCAGAAGCCTGCGAGAACTCCAGCGGCGGACGCTGAGAGCCGGGAAGGCTTGCAGGTATTCATCTGATCTTTTTCACGGGTAAGCCTTGTGCGGGGAAGGACTCTCGTCATATTGTTAGTTTGTAGGCATATCCAAATTTAAAGATCCTTCGCTACTTCAACCCTTCCGGCGACATCCCGTCCCCCGACCAGAAGGAGACCACCATGACCGCCGCGCTTTCGGTGCAGCTCTACAGTGTGCGGGACGCGCTCGCCGCCGATCTGCCGGGAACGCTCGACCGCATAGCGGAGCTCGGCTTCGCGAACGTCGAACTCTTCGGCTTCGTCGACCGAGTCGACGAGTACCGCACCGCGCTCGCGAACGCGGGTCTGACCGCGCTCTCGGGCCACGCATCCTTCGTCGAGCAGAACGATGCCGAGCGCGCACTCGAGGCCGCGGCCGCCCTCGGCATGCGGACACTCATCGATCCGATGATCCGCCACGGATGGGAGACCGAGCACGGCGTGTCCGCCATCGCGGAACGGCTCGGGCAGATCGCCGCCCAAGCGCAACCCCTCGGCCTCGAGGTCGGCTACCACAACCACACCTGGGAGTTCGAGTCCGACATCAACGGACGCAACGCCTTCGACGTGTTCGCGGACCGACTCGACCCCACAGTGGTGCTAGAAGTCGACACCTACTGGGCCGAGGTCGGCGGCCAGAGCGCGCCGGAGCTCCTTGCCCGCCTGGGTGATCGCGTGCAACTGATCCACGTCAAGGACGGGCCCCAAAGCGGCGACGCGGCCGCGCAGCTGCCCGCGGGATCGGGCGACATGCCGGTCAAGGAGATCCTGGCCGCCGCGCCCCAGGCGGTGCGGGTGATCGAATTCGACGACTACGCCGGCGACATCTTCGCTGGGATCGCGCAGAGCCTGCGGTTCGTCTCCGGGCAGGCGTCATGAGCGGCGGGCCGGTAGGCGTCGGCGTCATCGGCGCGGGAGTCATCAGCGGCGAATACCTGCGCAACCTCACGACGTTCCCCGACCTCGCAATGCGGTTCGTGGCCGACCTCGACACGGAACGGGCCCACGTCCAAGCGGAGGCGTTCGGCGTCCCGGCGTCGGGAACCGTGGCCGAACTCCTTGCACGCGAAGACATCGAGATCGTGGTGAACCTGACGATCCCCGCCGCGCACGTCGAGGTCGGCCTCCAGATCCTTCGCGCGGGCAAGCACGTGTGGAGCGAGAAGCCCGTCGCCATGGACCGCGAGAGCGGCCTGATGCTGCTGGACGAGGCGAAGCGGCGCGGCCTCAGGGTCGCGTGCGCGCCGGACACCGTCCTCGGCTCCGGCCACCAGACCGGCCTGCGAGCCATCAAGGACGGCCGGATCGGGGAACCGCTCACCGCCCTGGCGGTCATGCAGGCCCCCGGCCCCGAATCATGGCACCCGAGCCCGGAGTTCCTCTTCGACACCGGCGGCGGCCCGCTGTTCGACATCGGGCCGTACTACCTGACCGCCCTCGTCCACGTCTTCGGACCGGTACGCCGCGTCAGCGCGACCTCGTCGCGGTCCCACGCCACGCGCGTCATCGGTTCAGGTCCGCGCGCCGGAACCGAGTTCCCCGTGAACGTGCCGACCGCGCACAGCGCGCTGCTGGAGTTCCACGGCGGCGCGAGCGCGGTCGCCGTGTTCAGCTTCGAGTCCCACCTGGCGCGGACCGGCCTCGTCGAGGTCACCGGTACCTCGGGCACGCTCGCACTCCCCGACCCGAACGGCTTCGGGGGTTCCTCGCAGCTGTGGCGCAACGGCGGCGAGACGGAGGTGATCGATGCCGTCGGACCCGACTACGGCAGAGGCGCCGGGGTGCTCGACCTGGCCCGCGCCATCCGATCCGGAACCGCCGAGCGGGCCTCCGCCGAAATCGCCTTCCACGTCCTCGACGTCATGGCCGCGATCACCGAGGCCGCGGCGTCAGGGAGCGCCGCCGAACCGCAGAGCACTGCGACCGCGCCCGATCCCCTTCCACACCAATGGGATCCGGCGGCACGCACGCTCTGAGACACGCTCAATGTGAGTTCGATCCAGACCAGGCCTCGGCGGCGCACCAGCCGGTCCGGTCCCAGCCCTGGCAATGAACCCGCATGCCCATGCCCGACGCGTCGGCGACCTGCGGGAAGCGAACCTCGACTAAGGAGACCAGCATGGCCTGGATGGAAACCCCCAAGAGCCGCAGGCGGATGCTCATCGGCGGCGCCAGCGCGCTCGCCGGGGCCGCCGCCGCCACCGTACTCAGCCCGTTGACTGCAGCCCGAGCCCAGCAGTCGACCGACCCGAACGCCTGGTATGTGCTGGTGAACCGCAACAGCGGCAAGGCCCTGGACGTCAGCGGTGTGTCCACTGCCGACGGCGCCAACGTCCACCAGTGGACCCGCACGGACGCCCAGAACCAGCAGTTCCAGTTCGTGGACGCCGGAGGCGGCTACTACAAGATCAAAGCGCGGCACTCAGGCAAGGTGCTCGACGTCTCCAGCTGGTCGACGGCTGACGGTGCCGCTATCCACCAGTGGACCGACCACGGCGGCGCCAACCAGCAGTTCCGGCTGGCCGACTCCGACAGCGGCTACGTGCGGTTGATCAACCGCAACAGCAACAAGGCGGTCGAAGTCCAGAACGCCGCGACCGGCGACGGCGCAGGCGTCGTCCAGTACAGCGACTGGAACGGCACCAACCAGCAATGGCAACTCGTCCGCGTCGACGGCGGCAGCGGCGCCTGCACGCTTCCGTCGACGTACAACTGGACATCGACCGGCCCCCTGGCGCAACCGAAGGCGGGGTGGGCATCGCTCAAAGACTTCACCGCCGTCGTCCACAACGGCCAGTACCTCGTCTACGCCACGACGCACGGCGCGTTGCCCTATCCCGACGGCAACTGGGGACTGATGTCCTTCAGCCCCTTCACGAACTGGTCCGACATGGCCACCGCCACCCAGAACACGATTCCCTTCGACGGCATCGCGCCGACGCTGTTCTACTTCGCGCCGAAGGGCCTCTGGGTGCTCGCCTACAACGGAGCTTGGCCGTACAGCTTCGGCTACCGCACCTCGAGCGACCCCACCAACCCCAACGGCTGGTCCGCGCAGCAGGAGCTGTTCACGGGCACCCTCCCGAAGGGGGGTCCCCTCGACGTGACCCTCATCGGCGACGACACGAACATGTACATGTTCTTCGCCGACGATGAGGGCGGCATCTACCGCGCCAGCATGCCCATCGGCAACTTCCCGGGCACCTTCGGTCCGTTCACGGAGATCATGCGGGACACGCCGCTCAACCTGTTCGAGGCGGTCGAGGTCTACAAGGTCCAGGGGCAGAACCAGTACCTCATGATCGTCGAGGCCCAGAACTACACAGGGTTCGGTCGCTACTTCCGCTCGTTCACGGCCACCAGCCTCGACGGCACGTGGACACCGCAGGCCGGGGCCGAGACCGCGAACAGCCCCTTCGCCGGGAGTGCCAACAGCGGCGCGACCTGGACCCGGGACATCAGCCACGGCGACCTGGTTCGCACCAACCCCGACCAGACCAAGACCATCGACCCCTGCAACCTGCAGTTCCTCTACCAGGGACGCGACCCCAGCACTGACGGCGGGGAGTACGGCACGCTGCCCTATCGACCGGGTCTGCTGACCCTGCAGCGTTAGCGGCGAAGCACAGGTCAGGCCCAGGTGTTCCTGAGGTACGGGCGGGCTCGGTCGAGCCCGCCCGGATCCATACGACCCGCTCCTATCGGAAGCTGACTCCCCCTGTCGAACGGGTTGCGGGAGCTCATCGAGCCGCGGATCCCGGCGGCATCGCACGCCTGGTGCAACTGCAGGCACCGCAGCCCCGGGACGACTCGATAGACTCGGGTTCGCGGCGGCCCCGCCGCGTTTGCGAACCCCCTGGCGCTGCGGGCTTCCGCCCGGGCGCGACCGATGAATGCGTGAGTTGTGGAGGCATGGTGAAACGCGGCAGGATCACCATGAACGACGTTGCCGAGCTCGCTGGTGTCTCGACGATGACGGTCTCCAACGTCATCAACGACCGCGTCAGGGTCAGCCCCGAGGCGCGTGAACGGGTTCTGGCCGCCATTCGCGAATCCGGGTACCAGATCAACGCGGCGGCGCGGAGCCTCCGGTCCGGTCGCAGCGGCGTCATCGGGCTCGCCGTCCCGCAGGTCGGCAACGCCTACTTCGGGATGTTCGCCGCACTGGTCATCGAGGAGGCGCAGCGGCACGGCTACCATGTCGCGGTCGAGCAGACCGGCGCCGCCGCCGTGGGCGAGGCCGCGGCCGTCGCCCAGTCGCAGCGGCTTCAGCTCGACGGCCTCATCCTCTCACTCACGGCCGCCGAAGCCGACGCACCCGGACTGCCGCTCACCGACCAGAGCCCTCCGATCGTGGTCCTCGGCGAGCAGGACCCCACGGGCCGGTTCGACCACGTCACCGTCGCGAACGAGGCGGGCACCGCCGCGGCGACCGCGCACCTCCTCGACCGGGGATGCCGCCGCGTCGCCGTCGTCACCGGCGGCAACCTCGGCCGGCTCACCATGCTCACGCGCCGCTACAACGGCTACCGGACCGCGCTCGAGGAGCGCGGGATCCGGCCGGACCCGCGGCTGCGCTTCGTCGTCGACTCCCTCTCGCGGGACGACGCCCGCGCCACCGGACACCGGATCGCCGACTCGGGACTCGACGTCGACGGCGTGGTGGCGCTCAACGACATGGCGGCCATGGGCGTCATCCGCGGCCTGCACGATCGGGGCGTGAGCGTCCCCGGCGACATCCGCGTCATCGGCTTCGACGACCTCCCTGAGTCCGCGCTCTACATCCCGTCGCTGTCCACCGTCGGCCCCGACCATCGGTGGAAGGCCGCCAAAGCGGTGGAGCTGATCCTCTCCCGCATCGACGACCCGCTGATCCCGCCCCGCGAGTTCACCGCGCCGTGCGAGGTCATTCCGCGGGAGTCGACCGCTTGAGTCCGAAAGGCCCGGCGGCACGCCACAGGCGGCCGCCGGGCCTAGCCGCTCAGAGCCCGGCGCACTGGCCGCTCTTCGGCCCCCGCACCTCGTTGCCGGTGCCGGTCGGCGCCGGTTCGTTGCCGGTGCACGAGAGCGGCCCGCTGATCTCATTGCCCGCGATCGTGTTCCAGCCTGCGACGCCGGTGACCGTCACCGGCCCGAGCACGGTGTTCGACTCGCAGCCGAGCAGCGGATCGCCGATGACCACCGCTGCGCCGCCGTTGAGCGTCACGGGGCCGGCGATCTGCGTGCCGCACATGACCACTGCGTCGGCTCCCGTGGCCGAGACCGGTCCGGTGATCCGGGCGCCGTCCGTCACGAGCGAGGCCCCTTCGGCGACGCTCACCGGGCCGAACACGCGGGCGCCTTCACCCAGGCAGGTCGTGCCCGAAGCGACCGCGAGCGGTCCGTAGTGCGCACCGCTCACCTCCGCGTCGCAAGCGGGCGACGCGAAGGCGTCGACCACGTCGACGACCGCCGCGACCTCACCGAACTCGGTCGTACCGGCGACGGTGACCCGCCCGGACTCGTCGGTGGACGGCGTCTCGCCCCACTCGACCGGAACGGCCTTCTCCGAACCGTCCGCAGTGGTCAGCACCTGCACGGTCTCGGGCAGCGCGGGAACGCCACCGGTCTCGACAGCCGTGTAGACCGTGTCCTCGATGACGTGGGTCGCGCGGCTGCGGTGGTAGACGTCGATCGAGGCGTTCGGCTCCGAGGTGTTCGTGCCCGGCACGTTGCGGAACATCGACTGCCAGTTCGCGGGCTCCCATACGAGCGCGCCGGCGCCCTGGTCGCCGACGACGTCGTTGACCATCTGGAAGACGTGCTGGATCGCGTCGGCCTGGCCTTGGACGGTGCGCGGGAACGTCGAGTTCGGCATCGTGCCGGTGCCCGTCGCCGGGTAGGAGGTCTCGGCGATCTCGATCTTGTACTGCGGGTACGTGGTCGCGAGGGTGTGGAGGTTCGACTCCATCTGGTCGAGGCTGCCGTGGTGCTCGGGATAGTACGAGAGGCCGAGGACGTCGAAGTCCTGGCCTTTGGCGTTCAGGCGGGTGGTGAGCTGGTCCCAGTACTCCCCCGCCTTGCCCATGCCGCTGATCCGCCCGATCACCGAGTGCAGCTCCACTTCGGACTCGGGCGAGGCGTCGCGGACCGCGGCGATGCCGGCCGCGAGGAGCGTCGTGAACCGGTCCCAGGAGTCAAGGTAGCGCTGGCGCTCGGCCGGGTCGGCCGAGTTCCGGTACTGCCAGAGGATGCCGCCGCCAGGCTGGGACTGGTAGACCGAGGCCTGGTTGCGGAAGTACGGCGGGTTCGCGCCCGCGTGCACCGCCTCCGTCGCGGGAGCACCGACCGCCTCGCTGCCCCACATGAACCCGTTGGCGATCTCGTTGCCGACCGCGACCTTGTCGGGGACGGTCCCTTGCGCCACAAGCTGACTCACGTAGTCGTAGGTGTAGTCGTAGACCGCGTCGGTAAGCTCGGAGAACTCGAGTTCGGCCCAGGCGCGGGGCTTGGGCTGCTTGCCAGGGTCGGCCCAGGAGTCGGCGTAGTGGAAGTCGATGCCGAGGCCGAGCCCGCGCTCGGCGACCTGCATCGCCGAGTCCAGGGTCCGCTCAGGTCCTTGGTACGGCACGGGGTTGAGGCCGCCGGTGGACTCGTTACGCGGCTCGTTGAACACCCGCAGCCGCGTGTACTCCATGCCGCGGTCCTGCATGACGTCGAGCAGGTGCGGGCCCGCGCCGCGGTCCTGCTCGAGCGGGCTCACCCAGTACTCGCGGGTCGCTCCGTCCATCCAGGACAGGTCGGCGCCGAGAACCACGTCGTCGCGCAGGTAGTTGTAGACCTCCAGTTCACTGACGCCGACCGCCGCGCCCGGCGAGGTTTCGGTGACGGTCACTCGGACGTACCGGGTGCCGGGAAGGGTGAACAGGTCGACGCCGCCCGCGCCCGGGGAGGCGTTGCCCGACCGGTCCGCGACGACCTCCCACTGCTCGCCGTCCGGCGATGCCTCCACTATGTACTGGTGGACGGCGCCGGGGTCCGCGAAGGCAACATGGACTTTGCGGAGGTTGCCGTAGGCCCCGCCCAGGTCCAGTCGGAGCCATTGGCCCGCACCGGGATCAGTCGGCGTCCACGCGGTGGCCGGGTCCTGGTCGATAGCGAGCGCGGCGGTCTCAGCGCCGCTACTCACGGACGCCTCCACCCAGAACTTGGCGGCGAGGTTGCTCTCGATCGGGCTGATCTCGGCCTCGCCGTACAGCGCCGAGGCCGAGTCGGCTGGGCCGATGACGCCGGCCATCGCACCGGCGAGCACGAGGGCCGCCGATGCGGCCGCAGTGCTCCGTCGTGGTGGTCGCATGAAGGGTTCCTTTCGGGGGTCAGCGGAAGAGCCCGGCGGGCACGATCCCCTGATCGCGCATCTCGTTGCGGACCAGCTGCGCGAACTGGTCGGCGCCGTACTCGGAGGTGTGGGTGTTGTCGCTCGCCTCGTTGGTGAGGTAGAGGACCTTGGAGCGTTCGGGGCCGAGCTGTTCGACCATCTGCTTGGTGAGCGCGGTGAGGTCGATGAGGTCCACGCCCTGCTGCTGCGCCAGGGTGCGCATCTCGCGGGGCAGGTCGGCGCCGACGCCGTTGACGTGCAGGGCGGTGCCGTTGTTGAGGGTCCCGTCGCTGTTGAACGAGCGGCGGACGATCGGCGTCACGAGGACCGGGACGCCGCCTTGGGCTTCCACGCCGTCGATCAGGCGGGTGAGGTTCGAGCGGAAGGTGGAGGCGCTGGTCTGCTTGTCGTTGTGCCCGAACTGGATGAGCACCACGTCGCCGGGGCGGATGAGCGGGCGCATGGTCGGGAAGAGCCGGGAGTCGGACAGGAACGAGCCGGAGCTGTCGCCCGAATCGGCGTAGTTCGCGACCGAGAGGCCCTGAGTGAAGTACTGCGGCAGCTGCTGGCCCCAGCCGGTGTACGGGCGGGTGGACTGGTCGCAGACCGTCGAGTCGCCCGCGAGGAACAGCTGCGGCTGCCGCACGGGCGTGACGGCGACGCTGCTCAGGCGCGGCGCGGTGCCGCCGAAGTACAGGTTGAGCCCGGGGTTGCCGGTGGAGGCGGTCGGCTGGCCTTCGGGGTTGCGCACGTTGACGGTGAAGGTCTTGGTCACCTGCTGCCCGGCGGCGGTGACCGTCGTGCCGAGCATCGTGCGCCGGGCCTCAGCAGTGACCACTGTGGATCCGGCGGTCGCGCCCCCGAGGACCACGGTGACGTCGTAGGTCCCGGGCGGCACGTCGTACCGGCAGGAGATGGGCGAGGTGCCGGTGCAGCCGTCGAGGCCGCCGCCGGGCTCGCCGCCGTCGACGGGGATCAACTGGAACTGCTGGTTGGTGCCGCCGGTGGCGGTGTACTGGCTGATGCGCGCGCCCGGGGCCGTCGAGCGCTCCCAGACGTCGAGCGCCTTGCCGGACAGGCGGCTGATGAACATCGCGTAGCCGCCGCTCTCCTGGACCTGCCACTGCTGGTTGGTCGAGTTCTGGTCGGTGTACTGCGCGATGGTCGCGCCGTCGGCGAGGCTCTTCTGCCACACGTCGAGCACTTGGCCCGAGTGGCGGGCCTGGATCCGGTAGTAGCCGCCGCCGGAGTCGATGAACCGGAACTGCTGGTTCGCCGCTTCGGTGCGGGTGTTCTGGACGAGGCGGGCGCCGGTCGCGGTGGACGCGCCTTCGATCTCGAACACGAGCCCTGAGGAGCGCGACTGGATCACGTACCAGGCCGAGGTGTCCGGCGCGGCGGAGGCGCCCGCGGGGGTGAGGACCAGGAAGGCGAGGGCCGCTGCCGCCGCTGCCAGGACGGCGACGGGCTTGCGCAGGCGTTGAACGGTGGAGGTCCGCATGACCGCTCCGATCTTGAGGAGGAATGACAAGGCGGGCTACTTGACGTGTCCGGCGATGGGGAGCGGGAGCGCCTTCGCGCCTTCGGAGACGATGCGGGCCATCTGGTTCGCGCCGTACTCCTGGAAGTGGGTGTTGTCGGCGACGCCGTTGGGGAAGGCCGGGTACTGACCGGCGGCCAAGTGCAGGAAGACCCGTTTGGCCGCTTCGGGCCCGATGCCGTTGAGGTAGGCGCGCGAGCGGGCCGAGAGGTCGATCATCGCCACGCCGGTCTCGCTGACGAGCTCGTAGACCTTGTTCACGTAGTCGGGGAAGGAGACCCGGAAGTTGCCGCTGGAGTCGTAGTCGCGCCGCGAGACCGGCGTGAGCAGGACCGGGGTGGCGCCGCGCGCGGTCGCTCCGGCCATGTAGTGGTCGCGCAGGTACATCTTGTAGTCCGCGGGCGAGGTGTACCGCTCGGGACGTGAGACCGTGGCGTCGTTGTGTCCGAACTGGACGAACAGGTAGTCGCCGGGCCGGATGGCGTTGAGGATCGTGGTCAGCCTGCCCTCGTTGATGAACGATCGCGAGGAGCGCCCGCCGATGGCGTGGTTGGCCACGGTCGTGTTCGCGTCGAAATAGCCCGCGAGCTTCTGGCCCCAGCCCATCTGCGGGTAGTAGCCCGAGTTGTAGGTCTGCGCGGTGGAATCGGAGGCGATGAAGATCGTCGGCGTCCCGTCGGCGGGCGGCGACCCGACGGCGAGCGCCCGGAACTGCTGGTTCGTCCCGCCGTTCGAGTCGTACTGGGAGATGCGCGCGCCCGCGGCCGTCGACCGCTCCCAGACGTCGAGCGCCTTGCCGGAGTTGCGGTTGACGAACCGCAGGTAGGTGCCGTCGTCGAGGATCTGCCACTGCTGGTTGGTCCCGCCGTTGTCGTTGTACTGCACGACGTCCGCGCCATTGGCGGTGCTGCGGGCCGAGACGTCGAGCACCAGGCTCGAGTGGCGGGCCTGGATCTTGTAGTAGCCGCCGCCGACGTCCACGAAGCGGAACTGCTGCTGGTTCGCGTCGGTCCGGGGCTGCTGCACGAGCACCGCCCCGGCCGCGGTCGACGCCGAGAGGTCGAAGACGAGACCGGAGTGGCGGCTCTGCAGCACGTACCACGTGCCGGGGGTGAACGCCGCGTGCGCCGCGGCGGTGCCGAACAGGCCGCCGGCAGCCGCGCCTGCGGCGAGGGCGGCCAGGGAGCGGCGGGTGAGCTTGGCCTTGAACGGGTCGGCGGTGTCGGGAGTGATCATTGGTGCTCCAGTCATGCGAGGGTCGGGCCGCGGCGACGACCGCGGCCCGGATCGGTCGGGGCGCATGCCCCGGGCGCCTCCGGCACGGGCTCCCGGGGCATGCGGGTATCACGGGGTGTGGACGTCAGGCCACGGGTAGGCGGTCTTGTCACTGCCGATGTAGAAGCTCGGGTGCGGCGGCTGGTTGTAACCGGTGTTCTGCCAGGCGATCGCGACCCGGTACTGCGGGTCGTGCATGAGCGTGGCGATGCGCAGGTTCGTCTGGTGCGGGGTCGCGTAGATCCGCAGCGCCGAACTGTCCGAGGTCTTCCAGACGACCTCTTCGCGCCAGTCGCCGAACAGGTCGGCCGAGAGCGCCGGGGTGGACTTGGTGCCGTTGTTCGACGTGACGCCCGATCCGCTCAGGAGCGTGCCCGAGGGGTAGTTCGTGATCTGCGTGCCGTCGAGGAGCTCGCGCTCGCCGTCACCGTCCCACCAGGACAGGAAGTTCATCGAGCCGGGCTTCGACCCGATGTTCTGGCCCGAGGCGTTGAGCAGGCCGCCGACGTTCGCCGACCAGTACTCGGCGCCCGCGTTGGAGGCGAGCACGTTCGCGGCCACGCCGCGGCCGTTGTCGCCGCTCGCGCCGGTCTGGAACATGATCGAGCCGTTCGAGCCGTTCAGGTGCGAGGACGGCTGGTTCCCGGCCTCGTGCACCATGAAGACCTCCTGGCCCGCGCGGCTCGGCACGAAGTCCGAGACGTGCAGGGCGTCGCCGTGGCCGAACCGGGTGTTCCACAGCGCCTGCCCGTTGGAGCCGACCGCCATGGCGCCGTAGACGACGTCCTGGTTCCCGTCGCCGTTCAGGTCGGCGATCGAGAGGCTGTGCGCGCCCTGGCCCGCGTACTGGGAGCCGGCGGTGTTGGAGTCGAAGGTCCAGCGGGTGGTCAGGTCGGTCCCGTTCCAGTCGACCGCCCAGATCACCGAGCGGGTGTAGTAGCCGCGCGCGAAGATCATCGACGGGGTCTCGCCGTCGAGGTAGGCGGTCCCGGCGAGGAACCGGTCGACCCGGTTGCCGTAGTTGTCGCCCCAGGATGAGACGTTGCCGCGCGGCGGGTTGTAGTTGACGGTGTCCATCGCGGCGCCGGTCTGGCCGTTGAAGACCGTGAGGAACTCCGGGCCGGACAGGATGTAGCCGTCGCCGTTGCGGTAGTCCGCGCTCGCGTTGCCGATGACGGTGCCGGCGCCGTCACGGGTGCCGTCGGCGGTCTTCATCGCGACCTCGGCCTTGCCGTCGCCGTCGTAGTCGAAGACCTGGAACTGCGTGTAGTGCGCACCGGAGCGGATGTTGCGGCCCAGGTCGATGCGCCACATGCGGGTGCCGTCCTGTTTGTAGGCGTCGATGATCGTGTTGCCGGTGACCCCCGCCTGCGCGTTGTCCTTCGCGTTCGAGGGGTACCACTTGACGATGTACTCGTAGTCGCCGTCCCCGTCGAGGTCGCCGACGCTGACATCGTTGGCCTCGTATGTGAAGCCGCTCCCGGAGGGCCGCTGGATCGGGACGTTGAGGTAGCCGCTGGAGTTGAACACCGCCTCAGCGCCCGAGGCGGCGCCCTCGGTGCCGTCGACGACCGCGCGCACGGTGTACTGCGAGGACGAGGACCCGCCGGTGTCGAGGTAGTTCGACGCGCCGGTGAGCGGCGAGGCGTTGAGCTTGGTGCCGTCGCGGTAGACATTGAAGGCGACATTGGACGGATCGGTGCCCAGCAGCCGCCAGGAGACGAGCCGCCCGCTGCCCGAGGGCACCACGGACACGCCGCGCGTCAGCTCCTCGACCTCGTACCGGCCGTCGCCGGTCTGCGGCGGAGCGCCGTCCTCGAACTCGATGTAGTCGATGTTCGCCAGGCCCGCCGCGGTCGAGGCGGTCAGGCGGATCGTGTTCGCGCCCGCGTTGACCGGGACCGTGACGGTCTTGGTCAACCAGGTGGTCCACGCGCCGGTGGCGGGGAACGCGCTCGCCGCTTGGACGGTCGTGCCGTTGACGACGATGTCGGCTGAGCGGGTGTCGGTGCCGCCGTGGGCGTAGCGGATCGCGAGCGTCGCCGTGCCCGCGGCCGCGGCGTTCACCGTGTACAGGTTGGCCGCGCCGACCGCGTTGTTCGAGTTGCAGAACCCCGCGCCGGAGTAGCCGGCGTGATTCGAATCGATGGTGCCGTCGCAGGTGGCCGGGGCGCTCTCCGCTTCGTAGCGGACGGTCGCGGCGTCGGCGGCGTTGAGGGTGATCATGGTGGCGGTCGCGGCCACCAGGCCGATCACCGCCGCCGCGGGGGCTCGCAGACGCCTGGCCCGGCGAGGAGAAGCTTTGAACATGTTCACTCCATGTCGGATGGTCGGAGGTCGCCCGCCGCGGCGGAGTCGGCGCTGCCGAGCACGCCGCCGCGGCGGGTTGGAACGATCCAATGCCGGGTCAGACGGCCTGGCGGGTGAAGCGCTGGTTCGCAGCGCCGTTCGGGGTGTACTGCGAGATGCGCGCGCCGTCGGCGGTGGACCTCTCCCAGACGTCCATGGCGAGGCCGCTGGAGCGGTTGATGATGCTGACGGTGCCGTCGCCGTGGGTGGTGAGGCGCCACTGCTGGCTCGTGGAGGTGCTTTCGGGCTGCTGGGTGATGTCGGCCCCGCTGCTGTTGCTAGCCGCCTGGAGGACCAGGCCGGAGTGGCGGGCCTTGATCCGGAAGTGGCCGTCGCCCGTGTCGGTGAACGCGAAGTCCTGGTTGGTGCGGCCCGTCGCGGCCCACTGGATCAGCCGCGCGCCCGCGGCCGTGGAGACGGCATCGATGTCGGCCTGCTTGCCGCTGTGCTGGGCGATCAGTCGGTAGTGGCCGGTGCTGGGCGTGTCGCCGAGCTGGGCCTCCCACCTCGTGTTCGACCCGGCCGCGTCGGCGGGGAGGCGGTCGCGGGCGGCGGTGTCGCCGTACATGGTCCAGCGGGCCCAGTCCACGACCGTGGTCGGGAACCGCTGGTCGCTCCAGAAACTGGTGTGCGTGCCGCCGACGAAGGTGAGGAATGCCTTGGGCCAGGTCATCTCGTTGTACGCCTGCCGGGCCGAGCTGTACTGGGTCAGGTCGTCCCGGTCGCCGTGCACGAACAGCACCTTGGCGTTGATGGAGCTCGACGGGGTGCCCTGGTCGGTGCACGACTGCGGGTTCGCCGAGATGATGCGGCTGTCGGCCCAGCGGGTGAGCAGGCCGTGGGTGGTCATGCCGCCCAAGGAGTGTCCGGAGACGCCGACGCCGATGTCCGTGCGGATGTGACCGGCGAGCGGTCCGCTCGAGTTGAGGGCGAGGGTGTTGGTGAGGATCTGCGAGACGTCCTTCGGGGTCTCGCCGTTGCCGACGTCAGCGGGATTGTGGTTGAAGTGCGGGGCCGGAACGATGAACCCCGCCTCGGCCAGGCGCCGGATGATGAACAGCGAGTTCTGCGGGCTGCTCTGGTAGCCGTGGGTGAAGTTGTAGACGGGGAAGACGCCGTTGGCGACCGGGGCGTCCGTCACCGGGTTGCCGCCCGCGGTTCCTGTGGCCGGGTAGTAGACGTAGGTCGTGCAGGCCCGGGTGCCCCGAGTCCAGTTGTAGCGGCGCACGCCGACGGCGAACGGGGTCGAGGGGGCGGGGTCGGCGAGCGCCGGGGCGCCGCCCAGGAGGGCGGCTCCCGCGCCGACGGCCGTCATGGCGCCGAGGCCGAGGAAGGTCCTGCGCTGCATTGACATGGGTACTCCTTGAGTGAGGTTTCGGAGATTGAAGTCCGCCCGCCGCCCGCGACGCGGTGCGCTTGGAGAGCACGGCGGATGCCGTGGCGGGTGCGTGCGCCCGATGCGCTGACTGGGGACTTTCGATATCAAAGAGGCCGTTGCCGGGGCGGCCCCGTCGGGCGACTCCCCTCTGGCCGAGGGGCGTCAGCTTTCATGGAAGCGGTTACAACGAATTGAATTATATGGATAAATCGATACTTGGTCAAGCGTTCCGGCGGGCGCTTGTGAACGTTTTTCCCAGGGCCTACGCGGGGTCGGCGCGTCAGGCGGAGCTGCGCACCACCAGCTCGGTCGGCAGCACGACTGACTCCGCCCGGTCACCGTCCAGGAGGGCGGTGAGCAGTCGCACGGCCTCCTCCGCCACCCGGTCGAGCGGTTGGCGGACGGTGGTGAGCGTCGGGCTCGTCGCCGTGGCGATCGCGGAGTCGTCGAACCCGCCCACCGCGACGTCGCCGGGCACCGAGCGGCCGGAGCGCTGCAGTGCCTGCAGCGCTCCGGCGGCCATGAGGTCGGAGGCGACGAAGACCGCGTCGAGCGTCGGGACGTTCGCCAGGAGCTCGCTCATGGCCCGCTCGCCGCCGGACTGCGTGTAGTCGCCGTGCACCACCATGCGCTTGGCGGCCTTGCGGCCGAGCACCCCGGTGAAGCCCTCCAGGCGCAGTGTCCCGCCGGGGGTGTCGAGCGGGCCCGTGACCATGCCGATCCTGCGGCGCCCCAAGCCCACGAGGTACTCCGTGATCAGCTTGGCGCCTCCGCGGTCGTCCGCCGCCGCGTACGGGACGACACTCTCGCTGCCGAGGACCGCACCGCACGCCACGGCCGGCAACCCGCTGCGCTCGATGGACTCCAGCAGCGGGTCGCCCGAGTGGGCCGAGATGAGGAGCACGCCGTCGGCGTGGCCGCCGCGCAGGTAGCGGGCGACGCGGTCGCGGCCGTCGTCGTCGACGACCATCAGCACCAGCGACATGTCCCGCTCGGCGAGCCGGCGGGTGGCCGCCCGCAGCAGCACCGGGAAGTTCGGGTCCTCGAACAGGCGCTCCTGCGGCTCCGACACCACCATCACGACCGAGCCGGTGCGACTGGTCTTGAGGCTGCGGGCGGCCCGGTTGACGACGTACCCGGTCTCCTCCACCGCCCGCCGCACCGCCAGCTCGGCGGCCAGCGAGACGTTCGAATGTCCGTTGAGGACGCGCGAGACGGTACCTGTCGACACGCCCGAGACCGCCGCGACGTCGTTGATGGTCGGCCGCTTCCGTTCCAATGATCAGTCCTTCCCGCTTCGTGGTCGATGCTCGGACGGGGCGGGGCGGCACCGTGGCGCCGCCCCGCCCGCCGTCACGCGGTCCGGACCAGGCGCACGTCGTCGATGTTGATCCAGTTCCCGCCGCTGGCACTCGTGTAGAAGCCGGCCTCGATCCGGCCGCTGGTGACCTGGATGCCCGAGAGGGTCACCTGCGTCCACGTCGAGGTCACCGGCAGGTTGGCCTGGCGCTCGGTGCCGCCGTGGTTCTTGGCGTACATGCGCGCCGCGCTCTGGCCGCCGCCGTTCATGACCCAGGCGGTGAGCGTGTACGTCCCGTTCGGGACGCTCACCGACTGGTATGCGGAGGCGGTGTACACGGTGGACTTCCAGAACGTGAGCTTGCTCGAGCCCTGATAGATGCTGCCGCGAGACTCGCGGAAGACGGCGTTCGTGTCGGCGCTGTTCTGCGCCCAGACGCTCCAACCGCTCGCCGGGCTGCCCGAGGTCTCGAAGCCGCCGTTGGTCAGCACGTTCTGGCCCGTGCCCGGATCACCGCCGCCCGTGGTCTCCGCGAAGACGTCGAGAGTCGAGAGCGCACTGCCGCCGCAGTTGAACAGGCCCTGGTTGTCCCAGGAGTTGCTTTCGCCCGCGAAGTCGTTGATGTACGCCATGCCGGCCTGGCTCGCCCAGCTCGTGTTGCCGAGCCACGCCGGCTCCCACCACACCAGGCCGCGGCCGCGGTCGTTCGGCACGGCCTGGACGGCGTTGCGCAGGTCGCGCAGGAACTGGGTCTGCCCGGCGACGGTGGCCGGGTAGCCCGACTCCTGCGCGTGCGAGCTGGTGAAGATGTTGCCGCGTCCGTCGCAGTCGGTCAGCGTGTGAGCGTAAGCGGTCTCCACGATGAGCACGTCCTTGCCGTAGCGCGCGGACACGTCGTTCATGTTGGTGCGCAACTGGCTCAGCGTGCCGTGCCAGTACGGGTAGTAGGACATGGCGATGATGTCGTACGGGACGCCCTGGTTGCGGGCGTTGTCGAACCAGGTCCGGTAGGCGGCGTTGTTGCCCCCGCGGTCGAGGTGCAGCGCGATCTCGATCCCGCTCGCGCCTTCGTGGACGCCCGCGATCCCGGCTTTGAGCAGGCCGCCGAGCTGGGTCCAGTTGGAGGTGCTGCCGGTCGGCAGCAGCATCCCGTTGGTGATCTCGTTGCCCACCTGCACGATGTCAGGAGTCGCGCCCGCGGCGGCCATCTGCGAGACGACGCTGCGGGAGTAATCGCGCACCGCGGTCGTGAGCTGGCTGTACGACATGTTCTGCCAGGCCTTGGGCTTGATCTGCTTGCCCGGGTCGGCCCAGAAGTCCGAGTAGTGGAGGTCGAGCAGGACGTCCATGCCGAGGGCCTTGGCGCGCTGCGCCATCGCGATGGTCTTGGCCAGGTCGTTGGTGCCGCCGCCGTAGGCCTGGCCCGAGGACGAGTACGGGTTGTTCCAGAGCCGCAGCCGCACCAGGTTGGCGCCGTTTTCGGCCATGATGCTCAGGGCGTCGTCCTGGACGCCGTTGTCGGAGAACCGCACTCCGGACCGCTCGACGTCGATCAGGGTGCCGGGGTCCACGCCCATGTAGAAGTCGTCGCGCACGGCCTGGGCTGGAGAAGAGGCCGTGGCGAATGCCGTGAAGCTCAAGGCGGCGGCGAGTGCCACCGCGACAATGCGTCTCATGTGTCGCTCCTTTGCGATGGGGCCGGACGGCGCGCGCCCGGACGGTGAAGGCCCGCATGGGGGCCGCTGGAACTCATCCCTTCTCCGCACCGGCCATGGCGCCGGTGACGAGGTGGCGCTGCAGGACGATGTAGAGGATCGTGATCGGCACCGCGAGCACTACCGCACCGGCGGCGAACGTGGTGAAGTCGTTGGCGTACTGGTCGGTGATCAGCTGGAACAGGCCGATCGCCACGGTCTGCTTGTCGCTGCTCTGCAGCAGCAGCCGCGGCAGGATGAAGTCCATCCACGGCACCGTGAAGCTGGTGATCGCCACGAAGGTGAGCATCGGGCGCATGAGCGGCAGCACGATCTTGCGGAAGATCGTCAGCCGCCCCGCGCCGTCGAGCGCCGCGGCCTCGTCGAGGCTCGCGGGCAGGTTGTCCGTGTAGCCCTTCATGAGCCACGTGTTGTACGGCAGGGCTGCGGCGATGCTCACCAGGGCGAGACCTGTGAGGGAGTCGAGCAGCCCGAAATTCAGGAAGAGCATGTAGACGGCGATGGCGGTCAGGAAGCTGGGGAACATCTGGAGGACGAGGATGCCCAGCATGCTCGCCTTGCGGCCCCGGAACCTGATGCGGGCGAACACCCAGCCGCACAGGGCCGAGAGCGCGACCGAACCGACCATGTTGAGGACGGCGACGTACAGCGAGTTGAGGTACCAGCGGCCGTAGTCCGTCTGTGTGAAGAGCTCGATGTAGTTGTCGAACGTCGCGTCCTCGGGGATCGGGCCGGCGTTGGCCAGTCCCCCGCTCGGCCCGAAGGAGGAGCCGACGACCCACATGAGCGGGAAGACCACGATGATCGCGACAACGAGGAGCTGGAGGTGGAGCAGCGCGGTGGTGGCGCGGCCGCGCGCCCGCCTTGGTGCGGCCATGGGTCAGAGCTCCCGGATCGCTTTGGTGCGGTTGAGGTTCAGCACCGAGATGGCGCCGACGATGACGAAGATGACCAGGCTCATGACCGCGCCGATGTTGTAGAGGCGGTTGTCGAGGGTGAGCTTGAACAGCCAGGTGACGAGCAGGTCCGTGCTTCCGGCGAACCGGTAGTCCACATTGTCTGGTCCTCCCTCGGTGAGGAAGTAGATGACGCCGAAGTTGTTGAAGTTGTGCACGAACGACAGGACGAGCAGCGGCATGACCGTCCGCTGGACGATCGGCAGCGTGATGTACCGGAACTGCTGGAGCGGCCCGGCGCCGTCGATGCGGGCGGCCTCGTAGTAGCTGTCAGGGATGTTCGCGAGGACGCCGCCGACGAGGGCCATGAAGAACGGAAAGCCGAGCCACAGGTTGACCAGGAGCGCGACGGCGCGGGCGAGGTTCGGGTGGGTCGGGTCGGTGAACCAGTAGACGCGCTCGTCGGTGATGCCGAGGTCGACCAGCCACTGGCTGACGGGCCCGAACTGGCCGTTGAACATCGAGCGGAACACCAGGGCTGAGACGATCGCCGGTACGGCCCACGGCAGCAGGAAGATCGAGCGCCACACCCGCGGGAACCGCACCCGCTTGCTCGCCAGGAGCACCGCCTGGAGCATGCCCGCCGCGTACGTGGTGACCGTGGCGACCACTGCCCACACGACAGTCCAGCCGAGGATGCCGACGAACGTCGCGGTCCACGACGGCACGGCGAAGATGGTCGCGAAGTTCTCGAAGCCGACCCAGTCGACGAGGTTCTTGGGCGGCAGGTTGTCCCGGTTGTAGTCGGTGAAGGCCACGAGGATGCCGAAGAGCACCGGCAGGACCGCCATGAAGACCAGCAGGACCATGCCGGGCGAGAGCACGATGTACGCGAAGGCGCCCTCCCACAGCCGCCTGAAGTAGGCGCGCGAGGTCTCGGCCCCGCCGCCCGCGTTGAGGGCGGCCCGGTACCTGACGGCGTCGCGGACGCTCCAGCCCCACATGATGGCGAGCAGCGCCAGCGTCAGGAACGCGATCAGGCCGTTGGCCATGAGGACGATCGAGTTGTCGCCTTCAGTGAGGCCCGTCAGGGTCATCTCGCGCGGCTGGGTGCCGAGGGTGAACAGGCCCCACAGGCCGCGGATGAAGAACCCGCCGTTGGCGCGCGCCGTGAAGTCCATCCCGGCGTAGTAGTTGCCGGTGGCGATCTCCCAGACGATGGCCGCGGCAAAGAACGCGAAGAAGAAGGCGGCCTTGCCGGCCTGCCGGTTGATCAGCTGGCCCGCGCCCCACACCAGTGCCGAGGCGAGGCCCGGCACCGGAGCAGCGAGTTCGGGGCCCGCTCGCTCCGGGTCGCGCGGGGCGCGACCCGGAGCCGAGGGCTTCGAGATCGAAGTGGTGGTCACGACGGCCGGTCCCTAGAGTCCGTGCAGTTCGTTGTAGGTCGTCACGGCCTTCTCCTGGGCCGCCGCCGAGTCGGACAGGCCGTCCCAGGCGTCGATGACCATCGTGTTGCCGGTCTCCCAGAAGTACTGGGGCACTTGGGGAATGAGTTCGGCGTTCGCCGACTGCGCGACGACGCCGGCCACATGCGGATCGTCAGCGATCCCCTCGATGCCGGCGAGCAGGTCGCCGTTGAGGGCTGGGATCTGGCCAGTGGCGCCGTAAACGGCGGCGGCTCCGGCGTCAGAGGCCATGAAGTTCGCGAAGACCCTGGCCGCGGCGGGGTGCTCGGAATAGCCCGAGACGACCGCGACGTGCATTCCGGCGAATGAGCCCGCGGCTCCGCCGCCTTCGATGCCCGGCAATGTGGTCACGCCGTACTCGAAGCCGTTTTCGGCGGCACCGGTGTCGAAGAGCGAGAAGCTCCAGGGACCGGTGATGACGTAAGGCGTCTCGCCCTTGGCGAACCCTTCCTCGATCGTCTCCCAGGTGCTGTCGGCGCTGGGCACGTCGTAGATATCGCGCAGGCCCGCGTAGTAGTCGAGCGCGCCGGTGAGGGCCGGGTCGTCGAAGCCCGGGGCGTCGACGTCGCCGTCGGGGTAGACCTGCCAGCCCGCGGAGGAGAGGATCGGGTAGGCGCGGTAGATCTCCGAAGTGGACATGCGAAGCGTCCAGCGGTTCGCCGATGGATCGTTATAATCGGCGGCGAGCGCCTGGATCTCCTCCCAGGTCGCAGCCGGTTGATCGGATCCGGTCAGCTCCTGGAGGAGTGTCGTGTTGTAGATGAGCGCGAGCGACTCGGTGGTCACGGGCACGGCGTACATCTGGTCCTCAACGGAGACGACACTGGTGAAGGCCTCGCTCATCCGCTCCTGGAGCAGGCCCGTGTACTCCCCCATGGGCGCAGCGGTGCCGTCGTCGATGGCCCGGGCGACCTGGTCGTAGAAGCTCATGTAGACGTCGGCGCCGTTCCCGGCCTCGCCGGCCAGGGACATCTTCTCCACCGCGTCGTTCTTCGCGACGAGCTCGTACTCGATCTTCATGTCCGGGTACTCGTCCTTGAACTCCTCCTTGAAGGCGGCGATCACGGCCTCGGCGAGATAGTCCTCTTCGAACCAGACCTTCAGCGGCACTTCACCGGAGGCGATGTCCTCCTCGATGACGTACTGCCCGGCCTCGGCGTCCCACTCCAGCTCGGAGGCCTGCTCCTCCTCGGCGGGCCCACCGCATCCGGCCAACCCCAGCACTGTCGCCGCCGCCGCGGCGACAACTCCCTTGCGTCGCATCGCTTGTCCTTGTCTCCATGAGGGATGCTGCCGCTGACTTCGCCTCGGCAGCATGTGAACGTTTGCATAAACGTAGCGACATACATCACTGAAAACAAGGGTTCTTCACGGCAATTGAACAGTTTTGACCGAATCGAAAACGTTAAAATGATTGCAACTTCGTCACGACGACCGCTTGCGCGAGTCCCGCTGAGCCGTTTCACCGCAAATGAGCGTGCACGTTCACAGCCCCGCAAGGCGCCGAACACCCTGCCGCTGGCACCGGACCCGCTGGGGGGCGGCGAACAGCCAACGGTTGCCGACCACCGATCGAGGTCCGGGAGGCGTTCACGAACTCTCGGCCAAAGCCCCGGACACGTAAGACAGATTCAGCGACGCAGCTCCCGGAATCCACAAGCCCCTCAGTCTCCGGCGCCTCAGGATTCCCGGCCCGGCACGTCCATGGTGGCCGCATCGTTGCCCAGTCGCTTTGAGGCGGTTGCCATGTGGACGGCCATCGCCGACGCGGCGGCGTCGGCGTCGCGAGCGCGCAGGGCCTCGTAGACGGCGGCGTGCTCGGTGAGGGCGAGGTCGGCTTCTTCGCGGTCGCTTACGGCGCGGTCGGCGTAGACCTGGAGGAGGGAGCGGACGATGGCGAGAAGGTCGAGAAGGACGGTGTTCCCGGCGGATTCGGCGAGGGCGTCGTGGAAGCGGCGGTCGGCCTCGGCGAACTCGGCGAGGTTGTCGGCCGCCTCGCGCATGCGCTGCAGTTGGCGGCCCACTGCGTCCAAGGCGGTCTCGTCCGCGCCTGCGGCGAGGCGGGCCACGTAGATCTCGAGTCCTGAGCGCAGTTCGAGGAGTTCGGCGGTCTTCTTCTCGCCGATGAGCAGGCCCCATTTGAGGGTCTGCGGCAGCAGCTCGGAGGCGTTGCCGCGCAGGTAGGTACCCGATCCGGGGCGCACGTCGACGATGCCGAGGATCTCCAGCGCGGCGAGGGCCTCGCGAACGGCCGAGCGGCCGACGCCGAGGGAGTCGGCGAGCTTGCGTTCGGCGGGGAGGCGGGTGCCGGGAGCGAAGGAGCCGCTCGTGAACAGGTCGAGCAGGCGGCGGGCGACCTCCGATACCGGTGTACTCGACGGCAGGGCGCCGAGGGAGGCGACCAGGTCTGCGGAGTCGTCTGCGCGGGAAGCGGGCATGCGAACAATCTACAGCCGCGGCACGCGACGACGGGTTGACGCATGACGCACCGGTTCGACCGGTTTGTCACTTGCTCCCGCGCACAGACGTGAAGAAATCCGCCGCCATGACTTGCAATTGGTCAACCGGTTCGCCAATATAGAGGGATCCGGCCCGTCCGATCACTGTCGATCACCTGGAGTCCCCGTGCAAGATCCCCGAACCCCCGCGAGCGAGCCCCCGATCGCTCGCTCCGCGATCCGGAAGGTCGCCGTCCGGCTCGTGCCTTTCGTGGCGCTCATGTTCTTCATCAACTACCTCGACCGGACCGCCATCGGCTTCGCCGCGCCCAACGGCATGAACGAGGACCTGGCGCTCAGCGCCGCCCAGTTCGGCTTCGCCTCCGGCGTCTTCTTCTTCGGCTACATCCTTCTGGAAGTGCCCTCCAACCTGGCCCTCCACAAGTTCGGCGCCCGCAAGTGGCTGGCGCGCATCATGGTCAGCTGGGGCATCGTCGCGCTCCTGTTCACCTGGGTGCAGAACTACGAGCAGCTGGTGGCCCTGCGGTTCCTCCTCGGCGTCGCCGAAGCCGGGTTCTTCCCCGGCGCGATCCTCTTCCTGAGCCTGTGGGTGCCTTCCGCGTACCGCGGTCGCATCCTCATGCTCTTCTACCTGGCCCAGCCGCTGACCACCGTGATCGGCGCGCCGCTGGCCGGGGCCCTCATCGAGCAGCACGGCGTGTTCGGCCTCGAAGGCTGGCGCTTCATGTTCCTGGGCGTCGCCGTCCCGGCGATCGCGGTCGGCCTGGTCGCCTGGTTCTACCTGAAGGACAAGCCCGCCGACGCCAAGTGGCTCACGGCCGAAGAGCAGACCTGGCTCACCAGCGCACTGGAGGCGGAGCGGTCGGCAACCGAAGGGCACGAAGGCCACGTCTCGGCGCGGTTCGCCTTCGGCTCGGGCCGGGTGTGGGCGCTGTCGTTCATCTACTTCGGCTTCATCTACGGCCTGTATGCGCTGGCGTTCTTCCTGCCCACCATCATCGACGGGTTCCAGGAGCAGACCGGGAGCGAATTCACCTTCTTCGAGAAGGGCCTCATCACGGCCATCCCGTACGTTCCAGCCGCGATCGCGATGTACTTCTGGTCGAGGGACGCCTCCAGGCGGGGCCTCAAGACCTGGCACATCGCCGTCCCGGCCGTCGTCGGCGCGGTCTCGATCCCCTTGGCGCTCTTCGCGGGCAGCCCGGCGCTCACCATCGCCGTCATCGCCGTGACCGCCATGTCGATCTTCGCCGCGCTGCCGAACTTCTGGACGCTGCCGACCCGGTTCCTCACCGGCGCAGCGGCAGCGGCCGGAGTCGCACTCATCAACACGGTCGGCAACCTGGCCGGGTTCAGCGCCCCGTACATCACCGGCGCGGTGCACGACTGGACCGGCGGTTACGAGGTCCCGATGTTCATAGTCGGCCTGTTCATGCTGGCCTCGGCCGTGATCATGGTCGTGCTCGCACGCGGGAGCCGGATCGAGGCCTCGGTCGCCGACGAGGAGCTGGTGCGCCGATGACCCGCCTGTGGAACGACCCGGCGGACTTCGCCGACGAGATGATCGCGGGCTTCACGGCCGCGAACGACCGCCACGTGCGGCGCGTCCCCGGGGGCGTCACGCGCGCCACGGCGGTGCCCGAAGGGCAAGTGGCCGTGGTGATCGGCGGCGGCTCGGGCCACTACCCGGCCTTCGGCGGCCTGGTCGGGCAGGGCCTGGCGCACGGCGCGGCGATGGGCAACCTCTTCGCTTCGCCTTCAGCGCAGCAGGTCCACGCCGTCGCTTCGAGCATCGAACGCGGCGGCGGGGTGCTGCTGTGCTACGGCAACTACGCCGGGGACGTGCTGAACTTCGATGCGGCGCAAGAACGTCTGCGGGCCGAAGGCATCGACTGTGAGACCGTCGTCGTCACCGACGACATCGCCAGCGCTGCCGCCGAAGAGCGCGAGAAGCGGCGCGGCATCGCCGGAGACCTCGTGGTGTTCCGCGCGGCCGCCGCGGCTGCGGAAGCCGGGTACGGCCTCGCCGAAGTCGCCCGCGTCGCGCAGCTCGCGAACGACCGCACCCGATCCTTCGGCGTCGCGTTCACCGGCTGCACGCTCCCCGGAGCCGAATCCCCGCTGTTCACGGTTCCAGAAGGGCGCATGGCGATCGGCCTGGGCATCCACGGCGAGCCGGGGATCGACGAGAACGGCGTCCCTTCCGCCGACGGTCTTGCCGAGCTGCTCGTGGAACGTCTACTCGGCGAGCTGCCCGAGGGTGTCGAGGTCGCACGCGCCCGGGTGGTGCCGGTCCTCAACGGGCTCGGCTCGCTCAAGTACGAGGAGCTGTTCGTCGTCTACCGGCGCGTCGCGGAACTACTCGCCGACGCGGGAGCATCGATCATCGACCCACATGTGGGCGAGTACTGCACGAGCTTCGACATGGCCGGGCTCTCGCTGACGCTGTTCTGGCCGGATGCGGAGCTGGAGCGACTGTGGGAGACCCCGGTGGACGCTCCCGCCTACCGGCGAGGGACCGTTGCCGCCGCGGCGTGGGTTGCTGAGGAGAGCACCGAAGCGGCTGCGGCCGAACCGATCCCGGAATCCGACGAAGCGTCGCGCGCGGTAGCGGCCACAGTCTTGGTGGCGCTCCATTCCACCGTGCAGATCATCGACACCAATGTGGATGATCTCGGCCGCATCGACGCGATCGCCGGGGACGGCGATCACGGCATCGGGATGCAGCGCGGCTCCCACGCCGCGCTCAATGCCGCGACCGCTGCCGTCGAGGCCGGAGCCGGGGCCCGGACCGTCCTCACGCGCGCCGCCGACGCATGGTCGGACAAAGCAGGAGGAACCTCAGGCGCACTGTGGGGCGTCCTCCTTGCCAATCTGGCAGAGGCCTTGGGCGACAGAGGGACACCCGATGCGATCAACCTCGCGGACGGCGTGACCGCAGGAGTCGACGGCGTCATCGGCTACGGCAAGGCGCAGATCGGCGACAAGACCATGGTGGACGCCCTGGTGCCGTTCGCCGAGACGTTCAGGGCCGCGATCGAAACCGGAGCTTCCGATCCGTGGCAGGCCGCCGCGCAAGCAGCGTCCGAAGCCGCCGCCGCGACCGCCGGGCTCCTCCCCCGCATGGGTCGCGCCCGGCCGCACGCCGAGAAGTCCCTCGGCACCCCCGACCCGGGGGCCCACTCGTTCGCCCTCATCGCCTGCGCCGTGGCCGACCTGGTCGCGGCCGAGAGAAAGGACCCCGCATGACCGAGCGCCTGCGGATCGTCGTCGGCAGCGACGACGCCGGATTCGACTACAAAGAGGTCCTCAAGAGGGACTTGGAGGCCCACCCCGGGGTCGCGTCAGTAGTCGACGTCGGCGTGGACGCCGACGGCCACACGCCCTACCCGAAGGTCGCCATCGAAGCGGCCGGGCGGGTCGCGGACGGCGCGGCCGACCGGGCGCTGCTCATCTGCGGGACCGGACTCGGCGTCGCGATCGCCGCGAACAAGGTCCCCGGCATCCGCGCCGCCACCGCGCACGACAGCTTCTCCGTCGAACGCTCGGTCCTCTCGAACAACGCGCAGGTGCTCACCATGGGCCAGCGCGTCATCGGCGTCGAACTCGCGCGCCGCCTGGTGCGCGAATGGCTCGACTACCGCTTCGACGCCACGTCGGCATCAGCCGCGAAGGTCGCCGCGATCGGCGAGTACGAGTCCACAGGTTCGTGCTGATGGCGCCCATCAAGGTCGGAGTGAGCCTGAAGATGTACTTCAGGCACCGCGAGGCCGTCGAATGGTGCGAGCGGGTCGCGGCGCGCGTGGGCGACCGCGCCGCGCTCGCCTCTGGTGCGGTGGAGCTGTTCGTGATCCCGACCTACCTGCAGATACTTCCGGCGCTGGAGGCGTTCGCGGGCACGCCGGTGCGCATCGGCGCGCAGGACGTCGCCGCCTCGGATGCGGGGGCGTTCACCGGTGAAGTGAGCGCCGCCGAGCTGGCGGAGGTCGGGGTGACGATCGCGGAGATCGGGCACGCCGAACGCCGCCGCCTGTTCGGCGAGACCGACGCGACCGTGGCCGCGAAGGCGTCGGCCGCGTTGCGCCGCAATGTGACACCGCTGGTGTGCGTCGGCGAGGCCGAGCGCGGCTCCGACGCGGCCGCCGCCACGGTCGCTCAGCTGCGGCGCGGGCTGGCGGGCGCGCCCGCTGGTCCGGTGGTCGCGGCCTACGAGCCGGTCTGGGCGATCGGCGCGGCCGAGCCCGCCCCGGTCGAGCACATTGCCTCGGTGGCGCGCGCGGTCCGGACGGCGCTCGACGTCGCCCCGGACCGGGCGGGCAGCGCCGTGATCTACGGTGGCTCAGCCGGTCCGGGCCTGCTCACCGCACTCGGCGACGCGGTCGACGGGCTCTTCCTGGGCCGCTTCGCACACGACCCTGAGAACCTGGTCGCGGTGCTCGACGAGGCCGAGGCCCTCGCGACGGCAAGGAGCGCATCGTGATCGGCCTCGGCACGTACGCGTTCTTCTGGCAGCATTCCGACCGGGTCGCGAAGCCGCTGTCGCTGACCGGAGCGTTCGAAGCGACCCGCGAACTCGACGTGGACCTGTTCCAGATCTGCGACTACGCGCCGCTGGAGACGATGAGCGACAGCGATATCCGTGACGCAGCGGCCGCAGCCCGAGTCCTGGGTCTGACGATCGAGCTGGGCACCAAGGGTCTAGAGCCACAACGCCTCAACCGGTTCTTGGACCTCGCATCCGTCTTCAACGCGGCACTCGTACGCAGCATGGTCTTCGGCCCCGACTCCCGGCCGACCCTGGACAAGGCCGAGGGGTGGCTGCGCGCCGCGCTGTCCGCATACGAGGATGCGGGCGTCACGCTGGCGCTGGAGACGTACGAGCAGGTCGCAACACCCGACCTCGTGGGTCTGGTCGAGCGGATCGGCAGTCCGAACCTGGGCATCTGCCTCGACCCGGCCAATGTGGTCGCCCGGCTCGAACATCCCCGCGACACCGTCGAACTCGCCGCGCCGTACGTCAAGAACGTGCATGTCAAAGACTTCGCCTTCGACCGCCAGAGCGGCTGGGTCGGCTTCACCTACAGCGGCGCCCCCATGGGCGAGGGGCTGCACGACTATCCGCACCTGCTTGCGACCGTCCGACCCCGCGAGAAGGGCGCCAACGAGATCGTCGAGCACTGGCTGCCCTGGCAGGGCGACGCCGCCACCACCGCGGAGACCGAACGGGCCTGGACCCGCACCGCCATCGATTACCTGAGGAGCACCCAATGAACGACACCTTCACCGTCGCCGTCATCGGCGCGGGCGGCAAGATGGGCATGCGCGTGTCCAACAACCTCGTCAAGACCGACCACAAAGTCGCGTACGTGGAGAACTCCCCCGCCGGCCAGCAGCGCGTCACCGACGCCGGCCGTGAGCTGACCAAGGCCCCCGAGGCGGTCGCCGATGCCGACATCGTCGTGTTCGCCGTCCCCGACCTCGCACTCAAGCCCGTCACTGCCGACCTCGTGCCGCAGATGAAGCCCGGCTCGATCGCGCTCACGCTCGACCCGGCCGCCGCCTACGCCGGGCTCCTGACCACGCGGCCCGAGGTCGCGCAAGCCGTGGCGCACCCGTGTCACCCGTCGATCTTCCTGCAGCGCACCACACCCGAGGAGTACGCCGACACGTTCGGCGGCATCGCGGCCCCGCAGGACGCGATCGCCGCGATCGAATCCGACGACCCCGCGCAGCGGGCGACGGTGGAGGCCACGGTCCGCGCGATCTTCGCGCCCGTCGTGGACGTCCACTGGGTCACGGTCAAGCAGCTCGCCCAACTCGAACCCACCTTGGTGGAGACCATCGCGTGCATGGTCGGGGCCCTGCTCAAGGAGTCCCTCGACGAGGCCGTCAACACCATGGGGGTCCCCGAAGCCGCCGCCCGCTCGATCCTGCTCGGCCACACCCAGGTGGCGCTGGCCAACGGCCTGCGCGGCGACAACCCGTTCAGCGACGCCTGCCTCATCGCGATGGACTACGGGCGCGACAGCATCATCAAGGAGGACTGGAAGAAGGTCTTCCGCGACGACGAGCTCGACGCCAACCTGGCCCGTATGCTGCACCTCGACAAGATCGAACGCTGAGGAACGGAAATGGCCAGACTCAAGGGCAAGACCGCGCTCGTCACGGGTGCCGCTACAGGGATCGGCTACGCGGTGGCGAGCCGGTTCGCCCGTGAAGGCGCGAGGGTGGTGATCGCGGACCGCGATGCCGAGGCCGCACAGGAGGCCGCCGCCGCGATCGGCACGAACGCGAATGCGTCGGCCATGGACATCGCCGACGAGGCCTCCGTGTTGGCGGCCTTCGCGACGCTCGCGGCCGACGGCTGGACGCCGGACGTGGTCGTCGCCAACGCCGGGGTGCAGCTCTTCGGCCAGGACGCACCGGCCGCCGAACTGGACTTGGAGGTGTGGCGGCGGACCATCGACGTCAACCTGACCGGCACCTTCCTCACCGTCAAACACGCCGTGCGCGCGATGGCCGCGAACGGCGGCGGATCGATCATCCTCACCGGAAGCCCCACCGGTGTCAACGGCGAGGGGAAGGACTTCACCGCCTACAGCGCTTCGAAGGCCGGCATTCACGGGCTCGCCAGGACGGTCGCGGCCGCCTACGCGGACAAGGGCATCCGAGTGAACACGGTGGTCCCCGCCTACACGGAGACCTCGCTGGTCACCACCATCACCGCCGACCCTGAGGCGCGGGCGGCGATCATCGGGCGAATCCCCCTGGGCCGGGCCGGGACTCCGCAGGACGTCGAGGGCGTCATGGTGTTCCTGGCCTGCGACGACGGCGCGTTCGCCACCGGTTCGCTGTTCGCCGTCGACGGCGGGATGACGGCGCTCTGACATGGCATCGCGCAACGACTCATGGCATCCGCCGACCAAGCTCTGGCAGTCCGGGGCCTGGTCGGCGGAGCTGCGCGGCGACGAGCTCGCCGACATCCGCTACGACGGCCGTCTCATCCTGCGCGCCGTGAGCGCGGTGGTCCGCGACGCGGATTGGGGCACCGCCGCACTCGTAGTGGACGCTGTGGACGAGCGGCCGGGCCGACTCTCCCTCACCATCCACAGTGAGGGATTGGGCACGGATCTGCACGGCGGCATCGAGGTAAGGGCGCACGGACCAGAGCTCGAAGTGGTCTTCGAAGGGACGTCCGACGCAGGATTCGCGACCAACCGGACCGGTCTGGTGGTCCTGCATCCGCACGGGCTCGCCGGCGTCCCGCTCACCGTGGTCCACTCCGGAGGCGGAACCGAGCGGACCGGCTTCCCCGAGGCCGTCAGCCCGCAGCAACCCGTGTTCGACATCGCCAAGCTCGCCTGGGAGACAGACGGACTCGAGGTGGAGGTCGAGTTCGACGGCGACGTATTCGAGATGGAGGACCAGCGCAACTGGACCGACGCGTCCTTCAAAACCTACAGCCGCCCGCTGTCGCTCCCGTTCCCCTACGAGCTCGAACCAAGAGTGCCTGTGCAGCAGACAGTGACAGTTCGAATCCGAGGCGCGATCCGAACACCTGCCCCGGCAACTGACCGCATTACTCTCCGTCAAGGCGGGCGGTTCCCCGCGATCGGGCTCGGCGCCGCCACCGGCCCCGACCCCGAACCGCCCGGCGTCGCGCTGATCGGCGGCGAACTGCTCGTCGAACTCGACCTCGACACCCCCAACTGGCGGGCGGCCCTCGCCCGAGCTGCAGGGCGCGGGCTGCCGCTCGACGTGCGGGTGACCACGAGCGACACCGCATTCGAGGAACTGGCCGGTGCACTCGACGGACTCGCGCTCCGCCGAGTCGCGGTATTCGACGCCGGGCTCCACGTGTCCACGGCTCCGCTTGTCGACGCGTTGCAGAAGTCCTTGCACGACAAGGGCATCCGCGTCCCGATCATTTGCGGCTCACGTTCGCACTTCACCGAACTCAACCGTGAACGCCACCGGCTGCCGGCACGACCCGACGGGTACACGACGGCCCTCACGCCGCTCTTCCACAGCCTCGCAACGGAACAACTGATCGAATCGGTCGCGATGCAGCGACTCGTCGCCGAACAGACCGTTGCCTACGCGGCAGGACTGCCGGTTCACCTCGGGCCGGTGACGCTCCGGCCCCGCTTCAACAACGTCGCCACACTCCCCCAGCCCGGCCCCGTCCGGGACGACCTCGTCGAAGGCTACGGCGCCGCGTTCACCGGCGCGGCCGACCCGCGCCAGACCACGCCCGAACTCGCGGCGTGGACCATCGCCAGCGCCGCCGCACTCGCGGTCCCCGGTGTCGCGTCACTGTCCTACTTCGAGGAGTGGGGCGAACGCGGCATCCGCGACGCCGACGGGGTCGATTTCCCTGTCGCAGAAGCGCTCCAGGCCCTCGCCGCGATGTCGGACTTGGACCTGTTGCGGGGTGCGAGCCCCGACGGCCTCGCCTGGGCGATCGGCGCTCGCGGAGAACACGGCGACACCGTGCTCGTCGCCAACCTCGACCGGGTGCCACGCGAACTCCAGATCGAACTGCCGCCGCACGGACCGACCGCCGACCCCGCGCGCACCGTCATCGTCGAAGCTCTGAGCTGGTCCCGTCTACCGGTCTGAGCGAGCCGACACCGAGGCCGCGAGCGGCCTTGGCCTTCAATCGGCGTGCAGAACGATCTCGGTCGCGTCGAGACCTTCACCGGTGACGGTGACAGTGATGTCCCCGGGTTCGGTGGGCCGAATGGTCGCGAGTGCGCGCCCGTCGAAGGTGGTGGCAGTGCCGGAGTCGAATCGTTCCGCCGTCTTCGGGCGGGCACTGCCGAGGGCTTGGAGCACGCCCGCGCCGGAGACCTCCACGGTGACTTCGCGGTCCGCCGCAGTCGCGAGGGTGCCGTCGACATCGACGAGCTCCAGCGTGACGTACGCCAGATCAGTGGTGTCGGCCCGGATGCGTTCGCGGTCGACAGCCACGCGAAGGCTGATCGGACCGGTCGCGGTTCGGAGGACGGTTCGCGCGATCACTTCGCCTCGGGTACGGGCGATCGCGACGAGCTCCCCCGGGTGGTACTCAAGGTCGAAGACGGCCCGGTAGCGGTGGGAGGGCCCTGCGGCGGCCGTGCCGATCGTCGTGCCGTTGAGGACCATCTCCACTTCGTCCGCGTCGCTGTACACCTCGACTTCGATCGGCGTGCCGGGTTCCTGGTCCCAGGTCCAGGTGGCGATCGCGTCGCTCCAGGCCCAGTCGAGCGCCCGCGCCGCCTGTTTGTACGTCTCGGGCCTTCGCACGGCGATGAAGGGCTCGCGGCGCAGTCCGAAGACGATCTCCCGGTAGTAGGAGGATGGGCGCCGGTGCCCGGTGATGTCGATGTCGCCGCACCAGGCGAGCAGCCAGGGGAACTCGGGTGTGCTGCCGTGCCCGACCGCGCCGTCACCGTATTCGGTGCGCCCCAGGCCGGCCTCACCGATGTAGTCCCAACCGGTCCAGGCGAAGTCGCCGATCACGTGAGGGTGTTCGGTCACCAGTCGCCAGTTGGTGTCGATGTCCTTGGCGAGGGTCTCGGTACCGAGGACGATCCGGTTCGGGAACCGCTCGCGGTCGGCGAGGTAGCGGGAGGCGGCGTAATTGTGGCCGACGATGTCGACCCCGGCATGGATTTCGGCGGTCCGTTCGGTGACGAAGTCGGAGGTGCTGATCTGGTCGATCAGGGCGTTCATCTCACTCATGAGGTCGTTCACGTTGCCGTTGGATCGCACTTCGCCGATCTGGTCTTTGAACGACTCGATGATCTGGGTGATCGTGGCGACGAATCCGCTGACGCCGTTGGTGACGAAGCGCGTCTGGTCGAGCGAGCGGACCTTCTCCGCGAGTCCGCGTCCCCAAGCGGCCCCGAGCGGACGGCCGGCCTCGAGGATCTCGTTGCCGACCGAGTAGATGATGACGCTGGGATGGTTGTAGTCCTTGGCCACCATGGCTTCGAGGTCGCGTTCCCACCATTCGGGGAAGGCCAGAGAGTAGTCGAACGGGCTTTTCGAGTCGGTCCACATGTCGAACGCCTCGTCCATGACGAGCATGCCGAGCCGGTCGCAGGCGTCGAGCATGGCAGGACTGATCGGATTGTGGGCGGAGCGGATCGCGTTGAAACCGGCGGCCTTCAGGATCTCGACCCGCCGTTCCTCGGCGCGGCCGATCGCAGCGGCGCCGAGCGGGCCGTTGTCGTGGTGGACGCACGCGCCCCGCAGCTTGACCGGCTCGCCGTTGATGCGCAGCCCCCGCGCGGGATCGAGTCTGATCGTCCGGATGCCGAAGGTCGTGTACTCGCGGTCGACCTCGCCGCTTGAATCCCGCAGTATCGAGGCCGTCCGGTACAGATAGGGGCGCTCGACGTCCCACAACTCGGGTGCGGCGACATAGAGCCGTTGACGCAGCAGGCCGGTCGCTCCCGGGCGCACCGTGAACGGTACGGCGTCGACCGCGACCTGCACGCCTTCCGCGTCTTCGATCGCCGTCTCGACGGTGAAGGTGCGGGTCTCCCGTCCGCTGTTGGTCACCCGGGACGCGACCTCGACCACAGCGCGCTCGCCGTCGACGTCCGGAGTGGCGACCCTGATGCCGGACGCGGCGAAGTGTCCGAGCTCGGTGACGGTGAGTACTACGTCTCTGTGGATTCCGAGACCCGAGTACCAGCGCGAATCCTGGTGCGCCCGGGCCTCGACGCGGATCGTGTTCGGCTCCCCGCAGCGCAGGAACGGATCGAGGCTGATCAGGAACGGCGCATACCCGGAGGGGCGCTGTCCCGCGAAGTCGTCGTTCACGAAGACCATCGCGTCCCGGTAGACGCCTTGGAACTCGATGGCGACGCGTTTGCCCCGCCAGTCCTCGGGGGCGTCGAAGGTCTTCGTGTACTCGACCGCTCCGCCCGGGAAGTGGCCGCTCTGTGCGCTTTCGGCCGCTGAACGGGTGAACCCGATCATCGCGTCGTGCGGCAGTGTCACGTCGACCGCCGTTTCGGCGGCGTCGCCGAGCGGCGCGAAGATGCTGGTCTTCGGGCGGTACGACCAGCCGGTGTTGAAGGAGGTCCGCATTGCTGTCTGCTCCTGTTCAGCGGATGGGCGCGTATGAGACTGAAAGGACCCGAGAGGGGGCCGACGAGGCGCCGATGCCCAGCATCCGGCCGGTGAATCCGGCTGCGACCTCTGTGGAGAGATAGCGGCCGTCGAGTCGGGCGAGCTCCCGGAAGTGCTCGCCGTCGTGGAAGGACAACGCGATCTCGTCCGGCCCCTGGTTCGCCAGGGCCTCATGACCTGCTGGCAGGGCTTCGATCCGGAGTCTCACCGTGTCGCCCGAGGCCGACGCGGTGCCCAGTTCGGACTCTAGGTATCCGATCCGCGCGGTCGCCCTGATGCGACCGGCCTCGAACGCCAGGCCGTACCAGTGGTGGTCGTCCATGCGCAGCAGGAGACGCCCGGAGCCGGTGAAGTCGGCCTCGGCCCGCCATGCCAGGTCACGCACCCGGGCGCACAGCAGCTCCGAGGCGGCCGAGAGCGCAAGGCCCCCATCCGGGTGGAGCTGTGCGAATGACTCGGCCTCACCGCCGGGCACGACCCAGCGCGCGTGCAGGTCCGGTCCGGCGAACTCGTCGGTGAATCCGGTGTCGGCCGCGGGCACGTCGAACCGGTCCTCGGTGAAGACCGGCCAGCCGTCGACCCAGTCGATGCCCGCCAGGAACGACTCCCGGCCCAGCACATGGAAGTTCGGCGTGAAGCCGCGCGGACGCACGCCCAGGTGGACGGCGGCCCAGTCCCCTGCCGGGGTCTCCACCAGGTCGGCGTGGCCGACGCTCTGGACCGGGTGGGCGGTGCTGCGGCGGGAGAGGATCGGATTGCCCGGGCACGCCTCGAACGGCCCGCTCGGATGCGGGCCGCGCGCGACGGTGACGCTGTGGCCGCGTTCGGTGCCGCCCTCGGCGAGCAGCAGGTACCAGTGGTCGCCGATGCGGTACAGGTGCGGCCCTTCGGGGGCCATCATGAGGCCGGTCCCCTGCCACACCGGGTACGGCTCTCCGATGAACTTCCCCGTCTCGAGGTCCAAGCGGCCCTGCATGATCGCGTCGCCAATGCCGTCGAAGCGGGTGGCCCTCCACGTCAGATAGCAGTCGTCGCCGTCCCAGCACAGGTCCGGGTCGATGCCGACCGCTTCGGGCACGAACACCGGGTCGCTCCAGGATCCGGCAGGGTCCTCGGCGCTGACGATGAGCTGCCCGGACTCGAAGTCGCTGGCGTTCGTCGTGACGAACCAGAACCGGCCGCCGTGGTGGCGCAGCGTCGAGCCGTAGATCCCCTTGGAAGGCAGGGCGTCGCCACGACGGAACTGGGAGCGCCGGTCGAGAATGTTCCCGATCTGGCTCCAGTGCAACAGGTCGCGGCTGTGAAAGAGCGGCGCTCCCGGGAAGTACTCGAAGCTCGAGTTCGCCAGGAAGTAGTCCTCGCCGACGCGGCAGACGGTCGGATCGGGGTAGAAGCCCGGGATGATCGGCGTCTCAGACATTTTCGACCACGCTTTCGGAAAGGAAGGACCGTTCGGCGCTGGAGAGGACCCGCCGCTCGCCGGTCACCTCGAACGAAGCCTCGAGCCGCCGGTCGTCGGAGTCCAGGCCGAGGAAGAAGTCGACGCGGGCCGGTTCGACCGCGAAGTCGCGGTCAGCGGCGGTGCAGCCGAGCTGGGCCGCGTTGACGCGGAAGGTGATCCGGCGGGACTGCCCCGGCGCCAGCTCGATCCGCTGGAAGCCGCCGAGCTGCTGGGCGGGCCGGGTGACCCCGGTGCCATTGACCCGCAGGTAGAGCTGGACGACCGTGGCTCCGCCGACCTGACCGGTGTTGGCGACCGTGACGCCGATGCCCGCAGTCCCGGCCGTGTCGATCGCTGCGTCGCAGGACAGCTCGGAGAGGCCGAACTCGGTGTAGCTCAGTCCGTGCCCGAACGGGAACTGCGGCGTGGCCTCCATGTCGAGGTAGAGCCGGTTCGTGCCCGGAGGCAGCGTGTTGCGGTAGCCGGTGCCGGCCTTCTGGTGGTGATAGACGGGGACCTGGCCGGAGTGGTCGGGGATGCTGTACGGCAGCTTTCCGCTGGGGTTCACGGCCCCGAACAGGACCTCCGCGACCGCCTTCGGGCCGAACGGGCCCCCATAGGAGGCCATCACGATCGCCCTGGCGTCTCGAACGACCTGGGGCAGCGCGTAAGCGCGGCCTTGGAAGAGCACTGCGACGATCGGTTTCCCGGCGGTCGCGACGGCTTCGGCCAGGTCGGTCTGCACCTGTGGAAGCGCGATATCGGCCGTGTCACTGCCTTCACCCTCGGTCCGCTCGCCGTGGAACAGCAGGCTCGCACCGCCGAGTGCGAGCACGACGACGTCGGCCCGGCGCGCTGCCTCGACCGCCCGGTCGATCGCCTCCTGCCCGAGCGGCATGGTGAGGGTGCAGCCGGGTTCGACGATCACCTCGGCGAATTCGGTGATCCCCTCGGACAGCGAGAGTGCGCCGTATGCGGCGTGGACGTACTCCTCGGAGTCCGCTTCCGGAATCAGCTCGGCGTTCCACGAACCCATGCCGGGGTCGATGCCGACCTGCTTGGTGTGCTGGCCCTTGCCCATCTCGACGGTGGCCTCGCGCCAGCCGGGGTAGGTGTAGCCGGGGAACTGGAGGCGAGCGGCGTCGGCGTGCGGGCCGATCACAGCCACGGTCAACCGTTCGGGTGCGAGCGGCAGGACGCCGTCGTTGGCCGCCAGCACCACCCCGCGGCGCGCCAGTTGCCGCGACTCTTCGCGGCCCTCGGCGGCGATGGCGTCGAGGTCGATGCGCTCGGAGGGGTAGGGGTTCTCGAAGAGACCCGTCTCGAACTTGGCGCGCAGCACTCTGCGCACGCTGTCGTCGATGTGGCGCACCTCGACCCGGCCCGCCTCGGCTTCGCGGGCGAGCACGTCGCCGTACCCATAGGCTTTCGGCAGTTCGACGTCCAGCCCGGCGGTGATCGCGAGGCGGCCGGCCTCGGCAGGCGTTGCCGCCACGCGCTGGCGCACCACCAGGTGCTCGGTGGTGCCGTAGTCGGAGGACACGAAACCCTCGAAGCCGAGCGTGCCGCGCAGGAGGTCCGTGAGCACCTCGGTCGAGGCGCCCACCGGTATGTCGTCGACGTCGGCGTAGGAGTTCATCACCGATCGCATGCCTGCGAGTTGGATCGCGGCCTCGAACGGGTAGGCGAACACGTCGCGCAATTGCCGGGGTCCGCCCTCGTACGCGGACAGGTTGATCCCGCCCGCCGCCTTCGCGTAACCCAGGAAGTGCTTGGCGCACACCAGGGCTCCCTCGGAGAGGTCCTCGCCCTGGAGTCCGCGGGTGTAGGCCACGCTGAGCGCCGCCGCCAGATACGGGTCCTCGCCGTAGGTCTCGTGGACCCGGCCCCACCGGGGGTCGAGCGCGACGTCCATGACCGGGGCGAGCGCTTGCACGAAGCCAAGCCGGCGCATCTGCCGCCGGATCAAGTCAGCCATGTCCTCGACCAGTTCGGGGCTCCAGGCGGCGGCGAGGCCGGTCCCGGTCGGGAAGACCATGTGGCCGCCGACGATGAAACCGGTCAGCGCCTCGGTGTGGATCATCGCCGGAATCCCGAGCCGGGTCCGCTCGGTCATCTGCCGCTGGATCGTCGCGACTCGGTCGGCGAGCTGCCGCGGGCTGTCGAGATAGAGGCCCGCGACGTGCCCGGGCGGGTGCTCCAGGAGGTCCGCGATGCCGTCGGCGTCGGCGCCTTCCGGGCTGATGAGGTCCCACGGGAACACGGAGGAGAGCTGGCCGCACTTCTCGCGGATCGTCATCTCGCGCAGCAGCAAATCGGCGCGGACATCCGGCGGCAGAGCGGCGTTTCGGTAGGTCTCGGAAATCATGGTGGTCCTTTCGCATTGACGGGTAGGAGGATTCGCTACCGGGTCAGGACCGGCTGGACGCGAGGATCGCGTCCACTTTGCTTTGGAACAACGTGACCTCACTCGAGGTCCCGAACGACACGAGCGCCCGGCTCAGGTCGGCGGCGGGCAGGTCGAGGTACGGGGAGAGGAGGCTGGCGATCGACGTCTCGCCTCCGGGGGCGAGCCCGGATTCGACCGCGGCGGCGACGATCGCGTTCCAGGTCTCGGCGTCGTCGAACAGGTCGCGGACGCTCGCCTCGGGGCCGATCGAGCCGGGGCGGACCGGGTCGGCGGTCTCCCAGCGGTGCTCGCCGTGGCCGACGTCCTCGATGACCGCTCCGCCGGGCAGATGGACTCGGGCGGTCGCGCCGACGGGGACGCGCACCTCCAGGTGGAAGCGGCCTTCTTCGCGCCGCCAGGCAACGCGGGCCTCGCCGTAAGGTGTGCGGTGGCGGGCAGAGGCCGAGTCGAGCGCGGCGGTCGGGATCGGGCGGACTTCGATCTCGCGGTAGCCGGGCGCGCCCGGGGCGAGTCCGGCGACCGAGCGGTGCAGCCAGTCGGCCACCGCGCCGAGCGCGTAGTGGTTGAACGAGGTCATCTCGCCGGGGTTGATCGACCCGTCGGGCAGCATCGAGTCCCAGCGCTCCCAGATCGTGGTGGCGCCCATGGTGACCGGGTAGAGCCAGGACGGGCAGCCGGTCTGGAGCAGCAGCCGGTAGGCGGTCTCGGCGTGGCCGGTCGCCGTCAGCGCGTCGGTCACCAGCGGGGTGCCGACGAAGCCGGTGCCGATGCGGAAACCGTTGGTGCGCACCAGGTCCGCCAGCCGCTGCCCGGCCTCCTCACGCTGTTTCTCCTCTGGCAGGAGGTCCCAGACGATCGCGAGCGCGTAGACCGTCTGCGCGTCGGAGATGACGCGCCCGGCCGAGGTGACGTAGGCGGCGGCGAACGCCTCCTTGACCTCAGCGGCGAGCGCGCCGTAGCGCTCGGCTTCAGCGGTGCGGCCGAGCGCCTGCGCGGCCAAGGAGACGACCTCGGCGGAGCGGGCGAAGTGGGCGGTGGCGACAACGTCGTTGTCGGCCTTGGCGCGGAAGGGGTCCTCGGGCGGCGCGGTCGGGTCCAGCCAGTCGCCGAACTGGAAGCCGCCGGACCACAGCCGGTCCGGCCCGGCCAGCTCATCGATCTTGTCGACCCACGCGGTCATGCTCGGCAGCTGACGCTCCAGCAGGCCGAGGTCCCCGGTGCGCTCGTACACCGTCCAGGGGACGAGGGTGGCGGCGTCGCCCCAGGCTGCGGTCGCGGGCGAGGGCATCTCGAGGATGTCGGGGATGACGAACGGCATCGCGCCGTCTGCGTGCTGTTCGGCGGCGAGGTCGGCCAGCCAGGACTCCAGGAATCCGGCGCTGTCGTAGAGGAACGCGGCGGTGGGGGCGAACACCTGGATGTCGCCGGTCCAGCCCAAGCGCTCGTCGCGCTGCGGGCAGTCGGTGGGCACGTCCACGAAGTTGCCCCGCATGCCCCATACGACATTGTCGTGGAAGCGGTCGAGCAGGTCGTGGCTCGATTCGAACCAGCCGGTGCGTTCGAGGTCGGAGCCGATCACGACGGCTTCGATGTCCTCGGCGTGCAGGCCGGGGACGCCGGTGACCTCGGCGTAGCGGAAGCCGTGGAAGGTCAGCGACGGCTCCAGCGTCTCCTCGGGGCCGCCTGCGACCAGGTAGGAGTCGGTGGCGCGGGCGGCGCGCAGCGGGCGGACGCCCAGCTCGTCGTGTTCGAGGACTTCGGCGTGGCGGACGACGACCTCGTCGCCCGAGGTGAGGCCGCGGACGCGCAGGCGCGCCCAGCCGACCACGTTCTGCCCGAAGTCGACCAGGGTCTTCCCGGAGGGCGAGTCCCAGACCTTCTGCGCCGCAATGGTCTCGGTTGGCTTGATGAGCGGTGAGTCCTGCGCGGTCAGGTTAGCGAGGTCGGTCTCGAGGACTTCGACGCCGCCGGTCCGCACCTCGCCGCCGCGCCTCAGGTCGGTGCGCTGGCCGTCGTACAGGTCGTCGGCGAGGACGCCGCTGTCGCGGGCCGTCCAGGTCTCGTCTGTGGCCAGCACGTGGACGGTGCCGTCCTCGGTGGTCACTTCGAGCTGCGCGAGCAGGGCGAGGCGGTCGCCGTAGAGGGCGCGCTGCTCGTAGAAGCCGAGCTTGCCGCGGTGCCAGCCGTTGCCGAGCAGGACGTCCAGGGTGTTCGCGCCGGGCTCGACCAGGTCCGTCACGTCGTAGGCCTGGTAGCGCAGCCGGTGGCGGTAAGCGGTCCAGCCCGGGGCGAGCACCTGGTCGCCGACGCGTCGGCCGTTGACCGTGGCCTCGTACACGCCGTGGGCGGTGGCGTAGAGCCGGGCCTTGACGATCTGCCCCGGCACGTCGATGGCACCGGTGAGTACCGGCGCGGGTTCGTCGAGTCCGCCGACGCCGACCGGACTGATGAACCGCGCCGTCCAGTCGGACGCTTCGAACAGGCCGGCCTCCACGACCGACGCCGCGCTCCAGTCGCTCCAGTCGGCGCCGTGGGCGACCCGCACACGCACCGCCGCGGACCGCCGGGAGCCGAGCGGCTCAGCGGGCCAAGGCACCAGGACGCTGTCGGGGCCGTCGACTCGGTGGCGTTCGACCCCGCCCCGGCGGGAGATCTCCACTTCGTACGCCGTCTGCTCGTAACCATCCTCGGCGTTCGGGACCGTCCACGAGAGCCGTGGCGTCCCCGTACCGATCCCGCGGACGGGAGCAGCACCGGAGCGGTGCTCGAAACGGGGGGCTTCCGGCGCGGCGGCCTTGGACATGGGTGACTCCAGATCTTGTGCAACGTTCTACGAGCGAATGCTAGGCCGCGTTCCGAGCGATCGTCAAGTCCGTGGCGCGCTCGATCGGAGAACGATGCACGCGCTTGCGTACAATCAGCGCATGCACCGTGTACACACCGCCGCACCCCGGGCGGCAGCATGACCACCACGCCGCCGGCACCGCGCGGCCCCCGCGACAGTGCCTCCAAAAGCAGTGCCGCCCCCGAGAAGGCCCCCCACGGCAACGGCCGCCAGAACGGCGAACGCCGGGCGACCATCCAGGACGTGGCCGCAGAGGCCGGGGTCTCGGTCTCGGCCGTCTCCAAAGTGGTGCGCGGCGCGTACGGGGTCAGCGACCAGATGCGCGACAAGGTGAACGCGGCCATTGCGACCCTCGGCTACCGCCCGCACGCGGGCGCGCGCGCGATGCGGGGGCGCTCCTTCACCGTCGGCGTCATGCTCGTCTCACTCGACTCGTACTTCCAGCCGCAGATCGCCGCGGGCATCACGGAGCGGCTGGAAGCGACGCCCTTCCAGGAGATCCTGGTGACCGGCGGCGCCTCCCCCGAACGGCAGCGGCGCAGCATCGAGGCGCTGGTGGACCGCCAGGTCGACGGGCTGATCCTCATCGCCCCCAACATGGACGAGGCATGGCTGGCGGACCTCGCCTCGAAGCTGCCGGTCGTGGTGGTCGCCCGGCACGGCCAGCCCGCGGTCTTCGACACCGTCGTCGACGACGACTACACCGGCGCCAGCCTCATGGTCGACCACCTGGTCGCCTTGGGCCACCGGCGGATCGCCCACATCAGCCACCCCACCGGCGAGTTCGAGGGCCGGGCGGTGCTGTCGCACACGGCCCGCCGCGACGGCTACGCCGAGGCCATGCGGCGCCACGGCCTCGAACCCGACATCGTGGAGACCGCCTACGCCGACCTGGGCGGATACGTGGCGGCGCAGCGGATCTTCGCCCGGTCCGAGCTGCCGACCGCGGTCTTCGCCGGGGCCGACATCGCCGCGCTCGGGTTCATGCGCGCGGTCGAGGAGCGCGGCCTGCGCATCCCCGAGGACATGACCGTGACCGGCTACGACGACATCTACGCCGCCGGGCTGGGCCGCGTCGCCCTCACCACCGTCGACCAGTCGGGCACCCTGACGGGCTCGACCAGCGCCCGGCTCCTGCTCGAACGCATCGAAGGCCGCACGCAGCCGGTCCACTACGTCGTCGCGCCGCGGCTCGTAGAACGTGCGACGAGCGCGCCGCCCCACGCCTAGTCGTGCCTCTGAACTGCTGATTCACTCCGATCTCGGACACCGGTCGCGCTTCGGCCTCGTTGCGGAACTGTTACCGGTTCGAAGGTGCACAAGCTTGACGACGCCCGCAGCCCGGCCTAGCCTGTTTCGTATAACGTTGCACAAACGGCCACCGGAGTAGTTGGCCGCACCTTGGCACGACTGATCGTGCTCGCCCGGCGAGCACGGACTGACCGTCGGTGCGTCCCGCTCAGCGGTGGCTCGGCAGGCATCCGCACGGATGCCTCCCCTTGCCAGAAGGAGCGAGCATGCGGCGCACACGACTCAGTCGTTCAGCACCGGTCATCGCCATCGCGGTTGCCCTCACCGCCACCGCCTGCACCGGCGGGACCGCCGAGGACAGCGCGGACAAGAGCGTCCTCACCCTCGGCATGACCGCCGACATCCAGGGCTGGGACCCCTCCAACCAGCCGCCTTACCAGGGTTGGGCGGCCGACGCCGTCTGGGACACCCTGCTGCAGTGCGACGAGAACGGCGAGCCCGAGGCGAGCCTGGTGGAGACCTGGGAGTTCAGCGAGGACCAGACGACCTTCACCGGCACCCTCCGCGAAGGGGTCGAGTTCTCCGACGGCACGCCGGTGGACGCCGAGGCCGTCAGGGCCACCTTCGAGCACATCAGCACCGGCGCCGCACAGTCGGCTCGGTATGCGGGCCTCGACCTCGAGGTCATCGACGAGTTGACGATCTCCATCGCCTGGCCCGAGCCGAATCCCCTGATCGCCCAGCGCATCTGCGATCCGCAGATCACCACCCCCGCCAAGATCGCCTCGGGTGAGCTGGACGAGTCGCCGATCGGTTCCGGCCCGTACGTCCTCGACGAGGAGGCCACCACCCGCGGCTCGGTCTACGTCTTCGAGAAGAACGAGGACCACTGGGACTCGGCGAACTACCCGTACCAGCGGCTCGAGATCAAGGTCCTCGAGAGCGAGACGGCCGCGCTCAACGCCCTCAAGACCGGCCAGATCGACGGCAGCCTCATCGGCCAGTCCTCCATCGCTGAGGCCGAGACCTCCGGCCTGGACCTGGAGATCATGCGCGGCACGACCACCCGGCTACTGCTGACCGACCACCTCGGCGAGACCGTCCCGGCCCTCGGCGACGTGAACGTGCGCCGCGCCATCAACATGGTCTTCGACCGCGACGCCATCGCCGAGCAGCTCTACCAGGGCCACGCCGACCCGGCCTACCAGATCTTCAGGGAAGGCTCCGACGCCTACATCGAGGACCTCGGCGACCCGTACCCGTACGACGTGGAGGCCGCCAAGCAGCTCATGGCCGACGCGGGCTACGCGGACGGCTTCACCATCGAGATCCCGCACATGGAGGGCCAGAACCACGACCTGCTCATCCCCTACGTCGCCGACCAGCTGAGCCTGCTGAACATCACCGTGGAGCAGGTCAACCTGTCCGGACCCGACGCCATCGGCGAACTGCTGAGCGGCCAGTACCCGGTGCCGCTGTGGCAGCTCGGCAACTTCGGCGAATCGCTCATGGACGTCCAGGACTACCTGCTGACCGACGGCATCTGGAACGTCTCCCACCAGGAGGACGCCACGATCAACGCCCTGTGGGAGCAGATCGTCAACGGCACCGAGGAGGAGCGGGTCGCGGCCCAGCAGGAGATGAACCGCTACATCACCGAGCAGGCCTGGTTTGTCCCGATGGCCAACATGGACGGCGTCTACGCGCACAGCCCGGACGTGCAGATCGACCAGGTCTCCGACCTCTCCGCCCTGCACCCGCTCCTGCGGGACTTCAAGTGACGAAGGGCCGAAACCCGAAGGCCGCGGCCGCACTGCGGCTGTGCAAGCACCTGGTGCGCGCCGCGGCCGTGTTCCTTATCGTCACCTTCGGGGCGTTCTGCCTGATGTTCGGCAACGGCTCCGGGATCGCGCGGGCGGTCCTGGGGGTCCGGGCCACGGAGGCGGACGTCCAGCGGGAGGTCGTCCGGCTCGGTCTCGACCGGCCGCTGCTCGCGCAGTACTGGGACTGGCTCACCGGCCTGTTCACCGGCGACCTCGGCCGCTCGTTCTTCACCGGTCAGTCCGTGTCCGAGGCGCTCGCCTCGCGGATGCCGGTCACGCTCGCGCTCATCGGCCTGACCCTCGTGTTCACGCTCGTGATCGGGGTGCTGCTGGGCGTCGCCGCCGCGAAATGGGGCGGCTGGCTCGACCGCGTCCTGCAGTTCCTCTCCGTCACCGGGGCTGCGATCCCGGGGTTCATCGTCGCGATCGTGCTCGTCTCCTGGCTCGCCGTCTCGGTGCGGATCTTCCCGGCCACCGGATACGCGTCGCCGGAGACCGAGGGCTTCGGCGCCTGGGCGGCCTCCGTGACGCTCCCGGTGATCGCACTGCTCATCGGCTCGGTCGCGAACGCCGCGGTGCAGTTCCGCGGCGCGATGATCGACACGCTCTCCCAGGACTACGTCCGCACGCTCCGGGCCCGCGGCGTCAAGGAGTCGCGGGTCCTGTTCCGCCACGCCCTGCGCAACGCCTCCGGGCCGGGCCTCACGGTCCTGAGCCTCCAGACGCTCGGCCTCCTCGGCGGGGCCATCTTCATCGAGCAGGTGTTCGCGCTGCCCGGCATGGGCCAGATGGCGAACCAGTCGGCGCAGCTCGGCGACGTGCCCATGGTGATGGGCGCGGTGGCCGTGACGATCCTGATCGTCCTGTGCGTGAACTACCTGGCCGACCTGGCCAACTCCGCCCTCAACCCGAAAGCGAGGCTCGGATGAGCACCTCCGGCAGCGCCGTGGTGGCCGACCCGAACGCCAGACCGGTCCGCAACGGGAGGTCCAGCCTCCGGCGGCTCCTCGCCAACCCGATCGCGGTGGCGGCCATCGTCTTCCTGCTGTTCGTCGTCGGCTTCGGGCTCGGCGCGCCGTGGCTGGCCCCGATGAGCCCTAACACGACCGACCTCGCATCGGTCAACGCGGCGCCCTTCGGCGACCACCTGCTCGGCGCGGACGCCACCGGCCGGGACCTGCTCTCGCGCATGATGTGGGGCGTCCGGCCCACGCTGCTGGGCTGCGTGATCGTCCTCGCCGTGTCGGTCGTGATCGGCATGGCGGGCGGACTCGTGGCGGGCTTCTACCGCGGCAGGATCGAAGCGGTCGGCAACTTCGTGTCCGACGTGATCATGTCGATGCCCGGGATCGTCCTGCTCATCGCCATGTACGCGATCATCGGCCCGAACATCGCCGCAGCCATGGCCGTCTACGGCCTCATCGTCGCACCGACGTACTTCCGGCTGGTCCGGGCCGTCGTCGTCGGCGTCCGCTCAGAGCTCTATGTGGACGCCGCGAAGGTCGTCGGGCTGAGCGACGCGCGCATCATCGGCCGCCACGTCCTGTGGGCCGTGCGGGCGCCGGTGATCATCCAGAGCGCCTTCGTCCTCGCGGGCGGCATCGCCATGCAGGCAGGCCTGGACTTCCTCGGCCTCGGCGACCCGTCGCAGCCGTCCCTGGGGGCCATCCTCCAGAACTCCTTCGACAACATTTACAACAACCGCCCCGGCGTCGTCTGGCCCGCGCTACTCATCAGCCTCACGATCCTCGCGCTCGTGCTGCTGGGAAACGCCCTGCGCGACGTGCTGCAGGCCGGAGCGGGCGACAAGCGGCTCAAGCAGTCGCGGCGGCGGCGCTTCGCCCGCGAAGCCCAGGCCGAACGGCTGGCCCGCACCGAGGATTCGACGGCGCTGCTGTCGATCCGCGGCGTGCGCATCGCCTATCCCGAAGGCGGCGAAGCGGTCAACGAGGTCGTGCACGGCGTCGACCTGGACGTGAAACGCGGCGAGATCCGCGGCCTGGTCGGCGAGTCCGGCTCCGGCAAGTCGCAGCTCGCGTTCACCACCCTCGGCATCCTCCCCAAGGAGGCCGTCGTCCTCGGCGGCAGCGTCCTGCTCGACGGGGAGGATCTGCTCGCCGACGGCGGCCGAATGCGCGGCGCACGCGGCGGGCGGATCGCCTACATCCCGCAGGAGCCCATGACGAACCTGGACCCGTCCTTCACCATCGGCGCCCAACTGCGGCACGGGCTGCGAGCGGTCAAGCCGATGAGCCGCCGAGAGGCCGACCGGCACCTGCTGGGGCTGCTCGACCGGGTCGGCATCAAGGACCCGCAGCGGGTCTGGCGGCTCTACCCCCACCAGATCTCCGGCGGCATGGCCCAGCGGGTCCTCATCTGCGGCGCCGTCGCCGCCGACCCCGAGGTCATCATCGCCGACGAGCCGACCACGGCCCTGGACGTGACCGTGCAGGCCGAAGTGCTGGAGCTGCTGCGGGAACTGCGCGACGAACGGGGCCTGGCGATGATCCTGGTGACCCACAACCTCGGCGTCGTCGCCGACCTGTGCGACACCGTGAGCGTCATGAAGGACGGCCGCATCGTCGAGAGCGCCGACGTGGACACCCTCTTCGCGTCGCCGAAAGAGGAGTACACGAAAGAGCTCCTGGCGTCCTCGCGCCAGGTCGAACTGGCGGAGGCGTGACCGTGACCGAACCGATCCTCAAGGTCGAAGACCTCGTCGTCCGCTACGGCGGCGCACGGGGCGGGGCCACCGTCATCGACGGCGTCTCCTTCGAACTGCGCGCGGGTGAGACCCTCAGTCTCGTCGGCGAGTCCGGCTCCGGCAAGACCACCATCGGCCGCGCCGTCCTCGGACTCGCTCCCGTCACGTCCGGTTCGATCGCCTTCCGCGGTCAGACCATCAGCAACGTGCCGCGTTCCAAGCGGCGCAAGGTCGCCCGTGACATCCAAGTGGTGTTCCAGGACCCGTACTCGTCGCTCAATCCGGCGATGCGAATCACGGACATCCTGTCCGAGCCGCTCGCCGCCTCTGGCGTCGAGGGCGGCAGGAAGCGGGTCCGCGAACTGCTCGACTCGGTCGGCCTGCCGTCCGACGCGGGCGGGCGCTACCCGAAGGAGTTCTCCGGCGGCCAGCGCCAGCGGATCGCGATCGCCCGGGCCCTCGCGCTCGACCCGGCCGTCATCGTGTGCGACGAGCCGACCAGCGCGCTCGACGTCACTACGCAGGCGCGGGTGCTGGAGCTGTTCAAGGACCTCCAGCGCGAGACGGGCGTGGCCTACCTGTTCATCAGCCACGACCTCGGCGTCGTGCACGAGGTCAGCGACCGCATCGCCGTCCTGCACCAGGGCCGCATCGTCGAGATCGGCGACGCGCACCAGGTTGCGACGGCTCCCGAGCATCCCTACACGAAGAAGCTGCAGATGGCCGCCCCCGTCGCGGACCCCGCCCAGCAGCGCCTTCGCCGCGAACGGCGCCTGGCGCTGGCGGCCGAAGCCGGCGAGTGAACACGATTTCCCCAACCCCTGCAAGAGGAGTGAACGCATGAACGGCGACACACCCGTCAACGACGACGGGCAGGACACCCGGAACGAGTACCGGTTCGGGCACACGACGAGGTTCCGGCGGCGCGCCGTACTCGGCGCGGCCGCGGGCGCGGCGGCCGGGGCTACAGTGGCGGTCGTGGCACCGAACGCGACTGCGCAGGACCTTCCCGACGACCTGCCGGTGTGCGCCCCGCGCACCCCGGGCGGACCGATGTGGGTCACCCCCGACTGCGCCGACCCCGAGTACGCCGTGCCGGTCATCGACTCCGAAGAGGACCTGACCGACCCGGTCCCGCACCGCAAGGTCGCGTGCCACTTCGAGGACGACGGCCTGAAGTTCAACATCTACCTGCCGCCGAAGGAGCAGTGGGAGGGGCGGTTCTTCCAGAAGGTGTACCCCGCCCGCTTCGTCCAGGACGAGAACGCCTGGCCCGAGACGATCGCGTTCGGCGCGGCCAGCGGGGCGTACACGGTGCAGAGCGACTCGACCGGCGGGTACCGGCCCGACGCGGCGGCAGCGAAGTTCGCCAGGACCGTCGCCGCGGAGTACTACGGCGATGACCGGCGGATCTACGGGTATATCTACGGCGGCAGCGGCGGGTCCTTCCAGACCGTCGGCGCGATCGAGAACACCGAAGGGGTGTGGGACGGGGCGGTGCCGTTCATCATCGCCTCCCCCACGGCCATTCCGAACACGTTCTTCCCCAAGGCGTTCGCCAGACTCGTGCTCGAGTCGAAGGCCGAACGGATCGCAGACGCGGTCGCTCCCGGCGGCTCGGGCGACCCGCAGTCAGCACTGTCCGACATGGAGCGGACGGTGTTCGACGAAGTGACCCGCCTCGGCGTCCCGGTGCGCGGCTGGGAGGACCCCGACTACCTGCTCGGACTCTCCACGGCCGACGGGCTGCTCGGGTTCGGCAGCGTCGTCCGCGCCATCGATCCGGGATACGCAGACGACTTCTGGAGCGAGCCCGGGTACCTCGGCACCGAGCAGTCCGAGCTCGGGGAGTTCGTGCGAGCGGCCCTGGTCGAGCACACCTCGATAATTGAAACGATCCAACACAACGAGGACGGCAACCCGCAGGTGCTCACCCTCGACTCCGTGCCCGGAGCCGAACGGATCTTCACGCTCTCGTTCGCGGTCTTCGTCGCCGATGTCGAGGCCGGCGCCCTGACGGGCACGCTCGACCGGGAGGCGAAGACCTTCACGATCAGTGAGGGCAACGACGCGAAGGTGCTGGCCGCCATCGAGGTCGGCGGCGAGCTGCGCATGGAGAACCGCTGGAACCTCGCCTTGACCTCGTTCCACCGCCACCAGGTGCCGAGCCGGGCCGGGTTCTACGCCTGGGACCAGTTCCGCGACGAGGACGGCGCTCCGATCTACCCGCAGCGCCAGGTCGAGATCGGCCCGATGATCTCCGGGAGCGTCTCCGGCGGCGGCACCTGGTCGGGCCAGGTCACCGGCAATGTCATCGTCGTGGCCAACCTGCTCGATGCGGACGCCTACCCGTGGCACGCCGACTGGTACGCCGAGCAGGTCCGCGCCGCCTCCGGCGACGGTTTCGACGACCGGTTCCGCGTCTACCTCAACGACCACGCCGACCACCCCGAGGAACCGCTCAAAGACGGCCGCCTCGGGCGCCTCATCGAGTACAACGCGTCGCTCCAGCAGGCCCTCCGTGACCTCAGCGCCTGGGTCGAACACGGTGAAACGCCGCCCCGATCCACCGAGTACGCGGTGCGCGACAGCCAGGTCGAGGTCCCCCCGCACGCCGAGGACCGCGGCGGCATACAGCCGGTCGTGGACCTGGCAGTCCGCGGCTCCGACAGCATCGAGGTCAGGGCCGGCTCGACGGTCCGCTTCAAGGCGAGGGCCGAGGTCCCGCCGGGCACCGGCAAGGTCGTGGCCGCCGACTGGGACTTCCTGGGCACGAGCGAGTACACCCCGGCCGACATCGGCGAACCAGCACCGAACCTCACGGTGAAGGGCGCGTTCACCTACACCGAGCCGGGCGTCTACTTCCCCGCCCTGCGCGCCGTCTCACAGCGCGACGGCGACCCCGACACGCCGTTCGCCCGGGTGCAGAACCTGGGCCGGATGCGAGTCGTCGTCCGCTGACCGTGACCGGTCTCCGGCCCCCCGCGGCCGGAGACCGGCCCCGCTCCTGTTCCTCCTCAACAACACCCAGCGATATCAAGGACCGACATGACGCGACTGTTCACCCGCACCGACAAGCTGAGCGACGCGCTCGCCTCGCCGGAGGCCCGTGCGATCCTCGAAGCGGAGCTTCCCGAGCTGAGCGGTTCCCCGTTCATCGCCGAAGCGGCGAAGTTCCCGCTCGGCGGCTCGATCCGACTGTTCGCGGGCGCTGACAAGGCCCGCGCCGAGCGCGTCATGGAAGCCATAGAGCGCTTGGAGAACCCGGTGCCGCCGCCGGTCCAGGCCGAACCGGTCCTGCCCGACCCGGGCTACGAGCCCGAGACGGTCGAACGCGCCAGCGCAGTCGTCACGGTTCCCGTGCGGGCTCGGCAGCACCGCCTGACCGAGGTGGCCTTCACCGGTCCCTCCCATGGCAACCCATTCGTCGAGGTCGAGCTGAGCGCGCGTTTCCGCCTGGGCGACAAGGTGATCGAGGTGGGCGGCTTCTACGACGGCGCAGGCCGCTACGCCGTGCGCTTCCTGCCGCCCGAACCCGGAATCTGGGAGTTCGAGACGACGTCGACCGCCCGCTCGCTCGACGGCCTCGCGGGGACGTTCACCGTGGCCCCATCGGACGCGCCGGGTCCGGTCCGCGTCCACGAACGGTTCCACTTCGCGCACGCCTCCGGCGAGCCGTACCTGCCGTTCGGCACCACCGCGTACGCGTGGACGCACCAGAGCGAGGACCTGCAGGAGCGGACCCTGGCCGCGCTGGCGGACGCCCCGTTCAACAAGCTGCGGATGTGCCTGTTCCCCAAGGACTTCCTGTACAACCACAACGAGCCCGACCGCTTCGTGTTCCCGAAAGACGCCGACGGGGGGTGGGACACCGAGCGGTTCGACGTCGACTACTTCGCGCACCTCGACCGGCGCATCGCCGAGCTCGACGCCCTCGGCGTCCAGGCCGACCTCATCCTCTTCCACCCCTACGACCGGTGGGGCTTCTGCGGCATGGGACGCGCGGCCGACGACCGGTACGTCAAGTACGTCGTCCGGCGGCTGGCGGCGCACCCGAACGTGTGGTGGTCGCTGGCCAACGAGTACGACCTGTGCATGGACAAGTCCCTCGAAGACTGGCACCGGATCGGGGAGCTCGTCGCGCGCGAGGACCACGCCGGGCACCCGCTGTCGATCCACAACTGGGTCGAGCTGTTCGACTACAGCGCCGACTGGGCCACGCACTGCAGCATCCAGAACGGCGACATGCTCGTCGACGAGTGGCGCCACGCCTGGGGCAAGCCCGTGATCGTGGACGAGTGCGGCTACGAAGGCGACATCGACCCGGGTTGGGGCAACCTCACCGCCGAGACGCTCGTGGAGCGCTACTGGAAATCCGCCATGCGTGGCGGCTACACCACCCACGGCGAGACGTTCTGGACCGAGGACGAGGTCCTGTGGTGGGCCAAGGGCGGCGAGCTCACCGGCGAGAGCCCGGCCCGGATCGCTTTCCTGCGCAAGCTGACTGAGGAGTCCCCGACAGGCCGCCTCGACTCGCTCCCCTCCGAGTGGGACGTCCCGTGGGCCGGAGCGGCGGGCGAGTACGCGCTCCTGTACTTCGGAGCGGCGCGACCGCGCTTCCGCCCGGTCCGAGTCCCCGACGGGATGAAGGCCCGCATCGAGGTGATCGACACGTGGAACATGACGATCGAAGAAGTCCCAGGCGTCCATGAGGGCACAGTCCGCGTCGACCTTCCGGCACGCCCGTACATGGCGATCCGCCTGCGCCGAGCCTAGAACCGAACCGAGCCGCCGCCCGCACCCGACCTTCGCGAGGCCGTGATGGGCTTCGACGACGCCGGATTCGGCGCCTACACCTCACCCGCGCTCACAACCGTCCAGCGACGGCCGTACACCCTCACTCTTTCGGGCGAACTTCAGGCACGAAATTCAAGTTCGAATTGCAATGGTCTGTGCATTTTCAGACTGAACCGTCTGCAGCAACAAAACTGGCAGCAAGCAACGGAAAACCCGGTTCTCCCACAATAGGAGAACCGGGTTTGACCTGCGATTTCGCTGGTCGGGCTGACAGGACTTGAACCTGCGACCCCTTGACCCCCAGTCAAGTGCGCTACCAAGCTGCGCCACAGCCCGTTTTCCGCCGCGTTGTCCGCGGCGGTCACAACTTTAGCCTATGCCCCCCGGGGCCTCTGAGGCGAGGTCCCCGGTGTGAGCGAGGCTATTTGCGTTTGTCCTTCTTGCGGGATTCACGGGGTTTGACCACCAGTTCGATGGGCGTTCCCACGAAGCCGAAGTCCTCACGGAGCTTGCGGGTGATGAACTTCAGGTACTGCTTCTCGAACGGCGCGTTCGTGAAGAGGATGAAGCGCGGCGGTTCGGCGGCGGCCTGGGTCGCGTAGATGACCTTGGGGGCCTTGTTGGCGCGGACCGGGTGCGGCGTGGCGGCCTGGAGGTCGCTGATCCACTTGTTGAGCTCGCCGGTGCTGATGCGCTGGCCCCAGCCTTCGAGGGCTTCACGGAGCGAGCGGGCGATCTTCTCGACGGCGCGGCCGGTCATGGCCGAGACGTTGACGCGGGGCGCCCAGGAGACCTGGCCGAGCTCGCGGTCGATCTCCTTCTCCAGGTAGTAGCGCCGGTCCTCGTCCACGAGGTCCCACTTGTTGAAGGCGAGAACCATCGCCCGGCCCGACTCAGTGACTTGAGTGAGGACTCGCTGGTCCTGCTCGCTGATCGGTTCGGACGCGTCGAGGAGGACCAACGCGACCTCGGCGGCCTCTACCGCTGCTTCGGTGCGGAGACTGGCGTAGTACTCCGTGCCCGAGGCGAACTTGACGCGCTTGCGCAGGCCCGCAGTGTCGACGAGAATCCAGTCCTCGCCGTCGATCTCCACGAGGGAGTCGACCGGGTCGACCGTGGTGCCCGCGACGTTGTCGACGACCGCGCGGTCCTCGCCCGCGATGCGGTTGAGGAGGCTCGACTTGCCGACGTTCGGGCGGCCGACGAGGGCCACCTTGCGCGGGCCGCGCTCCTTGAGGGCGCCCGTGGGCTCCTCGGGGAACGCCCAGACGATCTTGTCGAGCAGGTCGCCCGAGTTGCGGCCGTGGAGGGCCGAGATCGGGAACGGCTCGCCCAGGCCCAGGCTCCACAGCTCGTGGACCTCGGCCTCCTGGCGCTCCGAGTCGGCCTTGTTGGCCACCAGGATCACGGGCTTGCGGGTCGAGCGCAGGATGCGCACGGCCGCCTCGTCGGCGTCCGTGGGGCCCACGCGGGAGTCGACCACGAACACGATCACGTCCGCGGTGCGCATGGCCAGCTCCGCTTGGAGGGCGATGGACTTCGCCATGCCCTCGGCATCCGGGTCCCAGCCGCCGGTGTCGACCAGGCTGAACTCGCGCCCGGCCCACTCCGCGTCGTATGCGACGCGGTCGCGGGTCACGCCCGGCTCGTCCTGCACCACCGCGGCGCGGCGGCCCAGGATGCGGTTGACCAGCGTCGACTTGCCCACGTTGGGGCGGCCGACCACGGCCACCGTCGGGACCGGACCGCGCTCTTCGAGGTCGTCGCTCTCGCTCCAGTCCCCGTCGTCGGTCCAGGTCTCTTCGTCACTCATCAATGTCCCTGTTGTTCAGCAAGGCCAGAATCTTGGCCACTACCTCCACGATCGGCAGCGTCGTGGAGTCGATCACCACGGCCCCCTCCGGGGCCTCCAGGGGTTTGGTGGTCTTCGAGTCGGCGGTGTCCCGCCGTTCGATGTCCTTCGCGGTGGTGTTCGCGTCGGCGCCGTTCTCGGCGGCGCGGCGTTTCGCGCGCTCCACCGGGTCGGCGGTCAGGTAGACCTTCACGTCGGCGTCGGGGGCGACGACCGAGACGATGTCGCGGCCTTCGACCACGATGCCCGCCTTGGCATCGGCGATGATCCGCCGCTGCTCGTCGATGAGGAACTTCCGCACCGTCTTGTTCCCGGCCACCGCCGAGACCGCCTTCGTCACGTCGTCGCTGCGGATCGCCAGGTCGGCGTCCTCCCCGTCGACGCGGGTGAACGGGTCCTCAGGGGTGGTCCCGAACTCGAGCTTCGCGTTCTTCACGGTCTTGGTGACCTGCGCGGTCTGCGAGGGGTCGACGCCGGCGTTGAGGACCGCCAGGGTCGCGGCGCGGTACATCGCGCCGGTGTCCAGGTACGCGGCTTCGATCGCGGTCGCCAAGGTCTTGGCGACGGTCGACTTCCCGGCTCCGGACGGGCCGTCGATCGCGACGACCGGTCCGCTCTTCTGCTCAGGCACTGTCGCGCTCCGTTCTTCGAATGCAAACCAAGCAAACCTACATCATGCCCGGTTCTCCCTGGTCAGCGCTTGTCGACTACCCTCGCGCCCATCGGCCACAGCGCCATGGGGATCATCTTCCAGTTCGCGACCGCCAGCGGGATGCCGATGATCGTGACCGCCAGCACGAACCCGGTCACGAGGTGCGCCAGCGCCAGCTCCCAGCCGAACAGGACCAGCCACAGGACGTTGCCGATCAGCGAGAAGCACCCGGCGCCGCGGTCGTAGACGACGGTGCGCCCGAACGGCCACAGCACGTACCCGGCCAGGCGCATGTTCGCGATGCCGAACGGGATGGTCACGATGAAGACGCAGAAGAGCAGGCCCGTCAGGAAGTAGCCGATGGCGAGCCACAGCCCGGCCAGCACGAACCAGATCACGTTCAGAATGGTTGACATGTCCGAACCCTAACCGGGCCTTGCCCTTGCGTCAGTACAGCTGGCTAGAGTCCGACCTCGCGGAACAGCTCGCCGATCTCGTTCGGGGTGAGCCTGCGGATCGTCCCCGGCTTGAGGTTGCGCAGCTTGACCGGGCCCATCTCGGTGCGGACGAGGCGCGAGACGTGGTGCCCGACCTCGTCCATGAGCCGCCTCACAATGTGCTTGCGGCCCTCGTGGATGGTGATCTCGATCAACGACTGCCCGGCGTGCTCGTCGATGATCTTGAGCTTGTCGGCCTTGGCCATGCCGTCTTCGAGCTCGACGCCCTTGAGCAGCTTGTTCCAGGTGTCGCGGTCCATGATCCCGGCGACCTGCGCCCGGTAGACCTTCGGCAGGCCGTGCGAGGGGTGCATGATGCGGTTGGCGAGCTCCCCGTCGTTGGTGAGCAGCAGGAGGCCCTCGGAGTCGGTGTCGAGGCGGCCGACGTGGAAGACGCGCTGGTCGATGCCTTTGGCGATCCCGGCGAGCGAGGGGCGGCCCTCGTCGTCCTCCATGGTCGAGATGATGCCGCGGGGCTTGTTGATCGCGAAGTACACCTTGTCGACGTCGGTCACGACCCGCTTGCCGCGGACGTGGATGACGTCCTTCTCGGGGTCCACGCGCTGGCCGAGGCGGGCGGTTTCGCCGTTGACCTTGACCTTCCCGTGGGAGATCAGGTCCTCTGCGGCGCGGCGGGAGGCGATCCCGGCCTGCGACAGCACTTTCTGCAGGCGGATGCCCTCTTCGTCAGCGTTGTTCATCTTCCTCGATATCCGTCACGTCGTCAGGTAGGAACGGGGCCAGCTCAGGGAGCTGCGCGACCGTGTCCAGGCCGATCTTCTCCAAGAACAGGGTGGTGGTGCGGTAGAGCGTCGCCGTCGAGTCCGGGTCGGTCCCGCACTCCTCGACCAGGCCGCGCGACACCAGCGTGCGCATGACGCCGTCGCAGTTGACCCCCCGGATGGCCGAGATGCGGCCGCGGGTGACCGGCTGCCGGTAGGCGACCACGGCAAGCGTCTCCAGTGCCGCCTTGGTGAGGCGGGCGGAGGCGCCGTCGGTCACGAACCGCTCCACGTAGCGGGCGTAGTCGGCCCGGGTGTAGAAGCGCCAGCCGCCGGCTTGGCGACGCAGATCGAATCCGCGTCCGTCACCAGTGTATTCGGCGCTGAGGCGGCCCAGTTGCTCGCGCACCTGTGAACGTGGCCGCTCCAATACCGCGGAGAGGAATTCCTCGCTCAGGGGTTCTTCGGCGATCATGAGGATCGCTTCGAGGACCGCGCCGAGGTCGACGTCGTCGGGGACGGGGCTCGTGGCCGTGACCTCGGGTTCTTCGTCCTCGTCGGGCCCGGTTCGGGTAGGGACGGCGGCGAGCGCTGCGGCGTACTCGTCGTCTCCGGCCGGTTCGTCGGCGGGCGTGTCGGATCGCAGCGGCGCGGCCTCCTGGCGCGCGCCGGGCATCTTCCACGTCGCCAGGTCCTGTTCGAGGGACTCCCCCAGGTGTTCGGTCATGCGCTCGCTTCCTCCCCCGCTGGTGCTTCCGGTTCCGCGGGCGCTCCCGCGTATTCGTCGACTTCGATCTCGGTGCTGCCGGTGCCGCCGAGCCATCGCACGGTGAGTTCGCCGAGCGCCTGCATCTGCTCGAACCCGACGAGGGCCTCCCGGTACAGCTCCAGGAGCGCGAGGAACCGGGCGACCACTTCGAGGTGGGATTCGCAGTCCGAGGTGAGGGCCCGGAACGTGGCGACCTGGACGCGCTGGAGGCGGCGGGAGATGATGACGGCGTGCTCGCGCACCGAGACGCGCTGCATGTGGATGTGGCCGGTGCCGACGGTGGGCGGCGGTTTGGGCTTCATCGCCTTGCCCGCCAAGGCGGCGAGGGCTTCGGGGGTGAGGTCGAGGACGAGTTCGGGGAGCAGGCCTTTGTAGCGTTCTTCGAGGCCGACGTTGCGGGGGACGCGGGTCGCGGCGGACTCGACGAAGACCGCGAGGGCCCCGGCGGCTTCCTTGTAGGCCTTGTACTGCAGGAGCCGGGCGAAGAGGAGGTCGCGGGCTTCCAGGAGCGCGAGGTCCTCTTCGTCGTCGACGACGGTGCCGGGCAGGAGCCGGGCGGTCTTGAGGTCGAGGAGGGTGGCGGCGATGAGCAGGAACTCGGAGGTCTCCTCGAGGTTCCAAGCGTCGTCGAGGCCGGTGACGTAGGTGATGAACTCGGAGGCGACCTGGTGGAGGGCGAGTTCGGTGACGTCGAGCTTGTGCTTGCCGATGAGCTGGAGCAGCAGGTCGAACGGGCCCTCGAAATTGGCGAGCCGGACGTGGAAGCCGCTCTCGGCCTCCTCCGGTTCGCCCTCCCGCTGGGTCGGGAGCTGGGGCGGCTGCTGGTCGGTCACGCTCGCAAGCTTAGACGGGCGCTGCGGACGCTACAGGGTGAACTCCGGGTTTCTTGTGGCGGAACGCGTTCGAAGATCCATTTGTCTGCGCTCAGTCGGCGACGCTCATTTGTCGGTAGCCGCGATGAGTTCGCGGGCGAGCTGGCGGTAGGCGCGGGCGCCGGAGGACGCGGGGGCCCAGGTGGTGATGGGCTCGCCTGCGACGGTGGTCTCGGGGAAGCGCACGGTGCGGGTGATGACGGTGGAGAACACCTTGTCGCCGAAGGCTTCCACGACGCGCTGGAGGACCTGGCGCGAGTGGGTGGTGCGCGAGTCGTACATGGTCGCGAGGATGCCGTCGAGTTCGAGGTCGTAGTTGAGGCGTTCGCGGACCTTGTCGACGGTGTCCAGGAGCAGGGCCACACCGCGCAGCGAGAAGAACTCGCACTCCAGGGGCACGAGCACCGAGTGCGCGGCGGTGAGCGCGTTGATCGTCAAGAGCCCCAAGGAGGGCTGGCAGTCGATGAGGACGTAGTCGAAGTCGGGGATGACCGGTCGCAGGACGCGGGCGAGGGTCTGCTCGCGGGCGACCTCGTTGACGAGCTGGATCTCGGCGGCCGAGAGGTCGATGTTGGCCGGGAGGAGGCGCAGTCCGGCGACGTTCGTCTTGACCATGACGTCGTCGATGTCGACGTCGTCCTGCATGAGGAGGTTGTAGACGGTGAGGTCGAGCGTGTGGGGGTTGGTGCCGAAGCCGACCGAGAGCGCGCCCTGCGGGTCGAAGTCGACGAGGAGGACCTTGCGGCCGTACTCGGCAAGGGCCGCACCGAGGTTGATGGTCGTGGTCGTCTTGCCGACCCCGCCCTTCTGGTTGGCCATGGCGATGACGCGGGCCGGGCCGTGGCGCTCGAGCGGCTGGGGCTGCGGGATCTCGCGCTTGTTCGTGTACGCCTCGGGGTCGGGCGAGGAGAGGTCCTCGGTTCCGTCAGCGGGAGGCATCTGCGCGGCACCGCGCAGGGCCGCCCATTTGTCGTTGCTGTCCACACTGCTCATTTCTTCGCGCCTCCGGGTGCGAGGTCGACACCGGGTGCCGGGCGTCTCACCATTGCCTGTCTTAGCGACTGTACGTCAGTGTATCGAGGCTGTCGACGGCTTGGGAGACTCCGAGGCACCCGGCGTGAGTTCGCCCGCTGTGCGCAGCGGCGCCTGAGTCCTGTTGGGACGTCAGTTCTCCGCGAGCACCTGCGCGATCGGCTTGAGCGGCAGGTGGTGCGTGATCGCGACGGGTTCGTTGACGACCTGGCCCGCGAACGTGTTGAGTCCTCGCGCGAGGGCCGGGTCGGCCTTGAGCGCCGCGACCCAGCCGAGGTTGGCGAGCTTCATGACGTACGGGAGGGTGGCGTTCGTCAGCGCGTACGTCGACGTGTTCGGTACGGCCCCGGGCATGTTCGCGACGCAGTAGAAGAGTTTGCCCGCGTGGGTGAACGTCGGGTCGTCGTGCGTCGTGGCCTTGGAGTGCGCGAAGCAGCCGCCCTGGTCGATCGCGATGTCGACGAGCACCGCGCCGTCCTTCATCTCGGCGAGCACGTCGTCGTCGACCACGGTGGGGGCCTTGGCACCCGGGACGAGGACGGCGCCGATGACGAGGTCGGCCTCGCGGCAGGCGCGCTTGACTTCGAAGCGGTTGGAGACGATGGTGCGCAGGCGGCCCTGGTACTGGTCGTCGGCGACGTGGAGCCGGTCGATGTTGAGGTCCAGGAGCTCCACATCGGCGCGCATACCGACGGCGATCGCGGCGGCGTTCATGCCGGAGACGCCGGCGCCGATGATGACCACGCGCGCGGGCGCGGTCCCGGGGACGCCGCCCATGAGGGTCCCGCGGCCGCCTTCGGGGCGCTGCAGGTGGTACGCGCCGGCCTGGACGGCGAGGCGCCCGGCCACTTCGCTCATCGGAGCGAGGAGCGGCAGGCGGCCGTCGGCGGTCTGCACGGTCTCGTAGGCGATGCCGGTGATGTGGCGTTCCAGGAGCGCGTCGGTGCAGTCGGCACTCGCGGCGAGGTGGAGGTAGGTGAAGAGGGTCTGGCCGGGCCGCATCCGGTGGAACTCGTCCTGGATCGGCTCCTTCACCTTGAGGACGAGATCGCCTGCGCCCCAAGTGGCGTCGGCGTCGGGGCAGATGAGCGCCCCGGCCTCGCGGTAGTCGGCGTCGGTGATCGCGGAGCCGAGGCCGGCGCCGGTCTCGATCGCGACGTCGTGGCCTGCGGCGACGAGCTCGTGGACCCCGGCGGGGGTGAGGGCGACGCGGTACTCGTTGTTCTTGATCTCGCGGGGGACGGCGACTTTCACGTGCGGGTTCCTTCCGAAGCGTTGTGCCAGTTCGGGGCCGGTCGGCATCCCGCACGGGCAGTCTAGGACGCCAGACGTCCAGGAGCCCGCATTCCTTGTGGGTTCAGCGGTTCGGACGGCGTCGTCGCCGTGATCGTAAAGCGGCCCGCCGCACCACGATGCGACGGGCCGGGTTTTCGGTAACACAGCAGCGGGCGACTTGGATGTGACGGCTAGTTTCGGTCGAGGTGCAGTTTCGTAAGGGTGAGCGCGAGCGCGCAGACGCCGTTGCGGATCTCCCCGTCCGCGACGGCGGCCAGCGCCTTGTCGAGGTCCCACCAGACCAGCTCGATGTGGGTCTCCTCGTCGGTGCGCTCGTGGCGCTCGGACTCGGGCACCGGGGTCAGGCCGGTGGCGAGGTAGTAGTGGATGAGCTCGCTGGAAATCCCAGGGGTGGAGTAGAACTCGCCGAGCTTGACGAGTTCGGCGGCGTTGAGGTCGGCCTCCTCGGCGAGCTCGCGGCGGGCGGCCACGGCCGGGTCCTCCCCTTCGATGTCGCGCAGGCCCGCCGGGAGCTCCCACAGGGTCTCGCGCGCCGGGACCCGGAACTGGCGGATCAGGCCGACCCGGCCCTGCTCGTCGAGCGGGACGGTGACGACCGCGCCGACGTGCTTGATGAACTCGCGCTTGGCGGTGCCGCCTCCGGGCATCGCGATGGTCTCGGCGGTCAGCTCGAAGGCCCAGCCGCGGTGGATGATTTCACTGTCGAGGACTCGGTACTCATGCACGAGGGCCACACTAGTCCGCTCAGGTTTCGGGATCACGGTTCTCCGGCGGCGTCCTTGAGGCGCTTGAGGATGCCTTCGACGACGGCGGGGGCCGGGAGGGGCATGCCGGAGAGGGCCGAGAGGAACAGGCCGTCGCCGACGAGCCGCACGATCTCGGCGGTCACGGGGTCTTCGATGCGCTCGTGGAGGGCCGCGGCCCAGCCGTCGAAGATGAAGAGCACGTCTTCCTTCGCCTCGGCCGAGAGCTCGTCGTTGCCGCGCACGGCGGTGAGGAGCGCCCACAGGCCTGCGGCCGACTCGGGCGACTCGACGTCGGAGACGCGCAGGAAGGTCTCGACGACGCCGGTCTCGCGGGCGCGGGCGATGTTGGCCTCTTCCTGGAGGCGGAAGCGGCGGGCGAGGCCGTCGTACAGGTCGGACTTGGATTTGAAGTGGTACAGCAGCCCGCCTTTGGAGACGCCGGCCTCGGCGGCGACCTTCTCCAGGGTCACGCCCGAGGAGCCGGTGTCCACGAGGATGCGCTGGAGCGCGTTCAGGATGCGGTCCCGGGTGGTGATCTCCGGCTCTCTCATGTTTCCTCCTCGTGACAACTGTACCGTCCGGACGGTACAGTGAAGGGGCGTGTCGCTCTCCGGCACGCCCATCTTCCGGGATGCCCTTCGCGAGCCGTGCTCCGGCTCACGTCCAGAAAGAGTGAAACCCATGACCGCCACGCTTCGCGCACCGCAGGAGCCCCGCGCCCGCATCAGCGCCAAGCAGGGCTGGGCGCTGGCCACCCTGGTGCTCCCGGTGCTGCTCATCTCCATCGACATGACCGTGCTCGGCTTCGCCGTGCCGTTCCTGTCCGAAGACCTCGCGCCCACCAGCTCGCAGCTGCTGTGGATCGTCGACGTCTACGGCTTCGTCCTCGCCGGGCTCCTGGTCACCATGGGCACGCTCGGCGACCGCGTGGGCCGCCGCAGGCTGCTCGTCATCGGCTCGGCCGCGTTCGCCGCCGCGAGCGTCCTCGCCGCGTACGCGCCGAGCGCCGAAGCGCTCATCGCCGCGCGGGCCCTCCTCGGCCTGGCCGGGGCGACGCTCATGCCGACCACGCTGGCGCTCATGCGCAACCTCTTCCACGACGACCGCCAGCGCAAGTTCGCCATCGCGATCTGGGCGTCGGGCTTCTCCGCCGGTGCGGCCCTCGGGCCGATCCTCGGCGGCTGGCTGCTCGAGCACTTCTGGTGGGGCTCGGTGTTCCTCATGGCCGCGCCGGTCTCGCTCGCGGTCGTGCTGGCCGCGCCGTTCCTCCTGCCGGAGTCGAAGGACCCGAACCCGGGCCGGATCGACCTCCCGAGCGTCGCGCTGTCGTTCCTGGCGATGTTCCCGTTCGTGTACGGGGTCAAGACGATCGCCGAGCACGGCGTCACCGTTGCGGCGGTCGCCGCCATCGCCGTGGGGGCGCTGGCGGGCGTGTGGTTCGTGCGGCGCCAGAAGCGCCTGGAGCACCCGCTGATCGACGTGGGGCTGTTCAAGCTCCGCCGCTTCAGCGCCTCGCTGGCCACGAACTTCACGATCGTGTTCGCGATGATCTCGTCGCTGTTCCTCTTGACGCAGTACCTCCAGCTGGTGCTGGGCTTCTCCCCCATGCAGGCGGGGCTGCTGCTCCTGCCGGGCATGGCCGTCTCGGTGCTGTCCGGGCTGTTCGCGGTCCGCATGTCCGAGCGGGTCGGGCTGGTGCGCACCATCATCGCCGGTCTGGTGTTCGTGATCGGCGGGTTCGCGGCGATGGCGTTCATCGGCGTGGACTCGGGCGCGGCCGTGGTCGCGATCGCCTTCGCGCTCATCGGCCTGGGCTCCGGCCTGGCGCAGACCGTGACGAACGACGCGATCCTCGCGGCGGCCCCGGCCGACCGGGCGGGCGCGGCCTCGGCGATCTCCGAGACCGCGTACGAGCTCGGCGGCGCCATGGGCGTGGCGCTCATGGGCTCGCTCGCGACCGGGATCTACCGGGCCGAGCTGGGCGACGCCCCGGCCGCCGCCGCGGAGACCCTGGGCGAGGCCGTGCATGTGGCCGCGACGCTCCCGGCCGAGGCCGGGGACGCGCTCCTGCAGGCCGCGCGGACGGCGTTCACCGACGGCCTGCGGACGGTGTCCGTGGTCGCCGCCGTCCTGGTCCTGATCGCGACGGTCGCCGTCGGACGCGCCCTGCGCACGCGGAACGCCGAAGTCGGCTCATAACCGTGTAATTCGTCCTACGATGCCCTGACCAGGTGCTATCCGGCACCCGGTCAGGGCATCGCCCCGCTCGGGGCGGGAAAGGGGCACGGCAATGAGCTGGTACACGACCGCCCTCAAGAAGTACGCGGTGTTCCAAGGCCGCGCTCGCCGCCGCGAGTTCTGGTGGTTCGTCATCGTCAACGCCGTCATCAGCACGATCCTGGGGTGCTTGAGCAACCGGCCGGACGACGCGAACTACTGGAACTACATGGGGGACGACCCGAACTTCTGGAACTGGCTCGCCCTGCTCTTCAGCCTGTTCATCCTCATCCCGAGCATCGCCGTCCAGGTGCGGCGCCTCCACGACACCGGCCGCTCCGGCTGGTGGTGGTGGATCGGGCTCGTCCCGTGCGTCGGCTGGATCGTCCTGCTCGTCTTCAACCTGTTCGACAGCCAGCCGGGCCCCAACAATTACGGGCCCAATCCCAAGGGCACGTAAGCGGATACGGAAAAGGCGGGGCTCGCATGAGCCCCGCCTTCTTCGTGTCTGCTTACGCCGCTTCGAGGTCGAGGCGGTCGCCGGCCTGGCGCTTGAGGGCCGCTTCGACGAGCCCGGCGAAGAGCGGGTGCGGGCGGGTCGGGCGGGACTTCAGCTCCGGGTGGGCCTGGGTCGCGATGTAGTACGGGTGCACCTCGCGGTCGAGCTCGATGAACTCGACGAGGCGGCCGTCGGGGGAGAGCCCCGAGATCACGAAGCCGGACTTCACCAGCTGGTCGCGGTAGGCGTTGTTGACCTCGTAGCGGTGGCGGTGGCGCTCGTTGACCTCAGTGGCGCCGTAGACCTCAGCGGCGATCGAGCCCTCGGCGAGCTCCGCCGGGTAGGTGCCCAGGCGCATCGTTCCGCCCATGTCGCCGCGCCCGGCGACGATGTCGGTCTGGTCGGCCATCGTCGAGATGACCAGGTGCTCGGCCCCGCTGTCGAACTCCTCGGAGTTCGCGCCGACGAGACCGGCGACCTCGCGCAGGCCCTCGATCGCCATGCACTGCATGCCGAGGCACAGGCCCAGGGTCGGGACGAGGCGGGTGCGCGACCACGTGAGCGCCTGCAGCTTCCCTGGCACGCCCCGGTCGCCGAAGCCGCCCGGGATCACGACCGCGTCGACACCGGCGAGGGCCTTCGCGGTGCCCTCGGGCGTGCCGCACTCGTCGGAGATGACCCAGCGGACCTTGACCTTCGCGCGGTTCGCGAAACCGGCCGCGCTCAACGCCTCGACCACGGACTTGTACGCGTCCGGCAGCTCGACGTACTTGCCGACGATCGCGACCTCGACCGTGGCGACCGGGTTGTGGACGCGGTCGAGCAGGTCGTCCCAGGAGGTCCAGTCGACATCGCGGAACGGCAGGTCCAGCTTGCGGACCACATAAGCGTCCAGGCCCTCGGAGTGGAGGGTCTTCGGGATCTCGTAGATCGACTTCGAGTCGGGGGCGGAGACGACCGCCGCGTCGTCGACGTCGCAGAACCCGGCGATCTTGCTCTTCAGCCCGTCCGGCAGCGGCCGGTCCGAGCGGCACACGATCGCGTCGGGCTGGATGCCGATGCTGCGCAGCTGCGCCACCGAGTGCTGCGTCGGCTTGGTCTTCATCTCCGAGGACGCGGCCAGGTACGGCACCAGCGAGACATGGAGGAAGAAGCAGTTGTCGCGGCCGATGTCGTGCCGGTACTGGCGGATCGCCTCGAGGAACGGCAGCGACTCGATGTCGCCCACCGTGCCGCCGACCTCGGTGATCACGACGTCGGGGACGCGCCCGGTCTCGGGGTCCGGGTCGGCCATCGCCGCGAGGCGCGACTTGATCTCGTTCGTGATGTGCGGGATGACCTGCACCGTGGCGCCCAGGTAGTCGCCGCGGCGCTCCTTGGCGATGACGTCGGAGTAGACCTGGCCGGTGGTCACGTTGGCGTGCTTCGACAGGTTCCGGTCCAGGAACCGCTCGTAGTTGCCGATGTCGAGGTCGGTCTCGCCGCCGTCGTCGGTGACGAAGACCTCGCCGTGCTCGTACGGGTTCATCGTGCCGGGGTCGACGTTGAGGTACGGGTCGATCTTCTGCATCACCACGTACAGTCCGCGCGCGGTCAGCAGGTTGCCGAGACTCGCGGCGGTCATGCCCTTGCCCAGGGCGGAGGTGACTCCACCGGTGACGAAGAGGTGCTTCGTGGAACGGATCTGACCATTAGCGGCGCTGGCCAAGGCGGACTCCCGTGATGTTCGTGGCGAACGAGCCGCTTACAAAAGCAGCCGGTGGATCGCATCATCCACGGGATTCCACACTAACACTTTCATCGCCGTTTTCCTCATCGACCCACGACGGTGCGTCGACGATCATGTCCGAGTACTGGCCGTCCTTGACGTGCGCGCGGGCCAGCACGCGGTGACTCATGATGACCGCCAAGGGAACCATGACCGCGAGGGCCGCGCCGAGGCTCATGAGGCCCTTGCCGAGGAGGAGGCCCGCCATGGCCGATCCGGCGACGGCGGCCGAGAACGCGGCGCGCAGCGGCGGGTACAGGCCCCACGCGCGGCGCAGGCCCCCGCCCGGGCGCAGGAGGATCAGCCAGCAGTAGGCCCCGGCCATGACGGTGAGCACGCTCAGCGGCGACGTGAAGACCGCCACGATGTTCGAGCCCACACCGGAGGCGATGACGCCGTTCGTGTCGCCCATGATGTCGCCGAGGAACGAGCCGAGCTCGCCGCGCTCGGCCTCGGGGCGCTGGTAGTCGATCCAGGAGAGGCCGAACAGGACCGCGACGCCGGCCAGGCCCGACCACACGAAGCGCGGGAACGTGACCCAGCCTCCGGTGGCGAGCGCAGCAGCGAGGCAGGTGCCCACGATGATCGCCACGGCCGCCGGGACGGAGTCGCCGAGGAACCCGGCCGAGACGATGATGACGCCGACGCAGCCGATCCCGGCCATCGCCGGGGACTGGAAGCGGCGCGGGAGCCGCCAGGACACCGCGGCGGCGAGCAGCCACAGCGAGGCGATGAACATGCCGGTGGCGACCGGCCCGAGCTCGTTCGAGGCGGAGTCGGCCACCGTGTAGTCGCCGAGGAGGGTCCCGAGCGGGTCCTCGGTGTGCAGGAGCATCGCGAGGACCGTGACGATGATCCCGAAGGCGGACACGGAGACCATGAGGCTCGCGGGCCCGTGGCGGCCGGGCAGGCCGATCGCGATGAACGCGCACACCACGGCGATGCCGAGCGCGGTCAGCGGCCCGACGACGCCGGGGTGCGCGGCGGACCACCAGCCGAAGAAGTCGGCGAGGATCGCGGCGGCCGTGAACAGGGCGCACACGAGCGCCGAGACGATGTTGAGCCGCATGAGCCACAGCGGCGGCGGCTTGACGCCGGGCTGCCCGGCCTGGCGCAGCAGGTGCAGCAGCGGCCAGGCCACGAACGTCAAGGCGAGGAACAGGAGCACCTGGAGCCACTGGGTGGCCGGGGCGGCGACATCGGCGGCCATGAGCCGCGTGTCGGTGTCGTCGAACACCGCCTGGCGGTCCTCATAGGACAGCGAGTCGGCGGTGGCTCCGGCGGCCGTCCCGGTCACGGTGTCCGGCGGCGGCGAGTCCAGGAGCGTCAGGATCGTCGCGGTCAGGTCGGTGAGCCGCAGGTAGCCGGGGCGGTCGGCGGGCAGGTCGAGGAGGTTGTGACCGTCCTCGCCGCCGAAGTTCGCGATCGTGGCGAGCAGCCGGTTCGGTTCGGCCACTTGGCTTATGCCCGACACGATGAGCGCGGAGTCCGCACCGCGCGCGGCCTGGAGCTCGCCGACCTTGGCGTCGAGCACCGCGAGCGCGTCGGCCCGCGAGCCGGTCTCGGCCGGGAGGATGCCGCCGTCCACGACAGTGAGCGGGCATTCGGCCAGGAAGTCGGGCAGCTCGTCGCTGTCGGGGAGGGCGGACTCGTACTCGCCGACGCGGCCGACCGAGTTCGCGGTCGCGTACGCCGCACCGGGGCCCACCGCGGTCGCGCAGCTGGTCCCGGCGGCGAGCGTGCCGAGCTGGGTGCCCTGGTCGAGGTCGCGGTTGAGGGTGACCAGGTCGGTCATGTCCCCCACCGTGGCGGTGCCGTCCTCGACGGTGACCTGGTCGGCCGAGACCGGCTCGCACCGGGCGCCCTGCCCGTACGGGTCGCTCACGGCGGGCGCGCCCGCGGAGAGGGTGAGCCAGCCGTCGAGGGCGCACGTGAAGTTGCGGCCCGAGTTCGTGTTCAGCTCCGCGAGGGAGCCGTGCTGGGCCAGCTCGGCGAGGTTCGGGGTCGTCTCGGCGTCGATGTCGGTCCAGGTGAGGCCGCTGACGCCAAGGACCACAACCGAATCGACGGTGGTGGGCAGCGACTCCTCGCCGTCCTCGGGCAGGAGCTGGAAAGCCGCGAGCGCCGCGAGGACGGCCACGCCGAACCAGGCCCCGATCGGGCCGAGGTTCTCGGAGACGCCGCGGGCGATCGCCTTGCGGGCTTTGCGGGTCAGGCGCCCGGCATCGAGTTTTCGCGACACGGCGGCGCTATCTTCCCGTCAGTTCCAGGTAGAGCGCGTCGAGGGAGTCGAGCATCTGGGCCTCGTCGGGCCATGTCGCCGCGCGGGCGAGGCTCTTCTCCCCGTAGGAGGCGAGGCGCGCGGGGTCGCCGAGGAGGTCCTGGACGGCCCGGTCGAGGCCGTCCACGTCGCCGACCTCGAAGTACACTGCCGCGTCGCCCACGAGCTCGGGGATGCCGCCGGTGCGGGTGGTCACGAGCGGCACGCCGGCCTGCATGACCTCCTGCGCGAAGAGCTGGCGGGCCTCCCACTGACTGGTGATGACCGCGAGGTCGGCGGCGGCCAGGAGGTCGGCCACGTCGGTGCGGTGGCCGAGCAGGCGGATGTCCACCTTGGCGGTGTCGATGAGCCCTTGCAGCCTCATCCGTTCGGGGCCGTCACCGGCGACGACCACGACGGGCTGCCGGTCGAGGTCGGTCCAGCGCTTCGCCGCGTTGACGAGCGTGTCGTAGTCCTTCTGCGGGTGCAGGCGGCCGACGGAGAGCAGCAGCGGCCGGTCGCCGATGCCGAGTTCGGCGCGGACCGCTCCGGCGTCGCTCACGGCGACGCGCGGCGGGGCGGCGACAGGCGCGAGGCGGGCGTCGCGGGCGCCGAGGGCGACCAGGTGCTCGTGCAGGTCAGAGGAGGCCGCGAGGGCCACGTCGACGCCGCGCGCGAGCCGCTTCTCGATCTCGTCGGAGACTCGACGCTTGAACCCGGCGGTGATGAGCTGGTTGTGCCAGGTCGTGACCAGCGCCGCGCCTTGGGGACGGGCCCCGAGCGCGGTGATCCCTGCGGTCAGTCCGTGGGCGTGCACGAGGTCCACGCCGCGACCGGTGATGCCGCGCAACGCGTTCCGGGCCGCCCACCACGCGAGCGGCAGCTCCGGCGAGGGCTTGGCGGTTATGGGGGCAGGAAGGAACCGGGCGCCCCTGGCGCGGAAGCCGAAACGCTCCTCGGTCTCGGGCGGGCCGACGACCAGGACGGCGTCGCCGCGTTCGACGAGGCCCGCCGCGAGCGACGCGACGTGCGTCCCGATGCCGCCGGTCGAAGGGCCGAGCACCAAGGCGATACGGCGTTGGCTCACTGGTCTGCTCCACGGTTCTCGTCGGGTGCTTGCTCGTCGTCTGCGGCAGTGTCGTTGGATGCACTGTCGCCGGGTTCTTCAGACGCTCGGATTATGCCAGCGCGTCGCAGGACCGGGCGCACGACACCGGAACCGCCGATGAGCGCGGCGACCCCGAGGTAGACGACGGCGGTGGCGGCACCGACGACGGCGCCCTGGAAGAGGGCCCAGTAGATCGTTTCGGCGTGTCCCCACAGGATGATGAGTTCTCGCGCGGCGAAGACTGCGGCGATCGCGGCGACGATGGTGGCGAGCGCGGCGCGGGGTATGCCCCTGAGGCTGGCCGCGCCGGTGTGGCGGGCGATCGCGGCGGTGAGGGCCAGGCCGATGACGGTCATGCCCGTGGACCAGGCGATGGCGAGCGCGAGGGTGCGGTCTTCGACGGGCATGGTCTGCGAGAGGACGATCGCGGCGACTGCCCCTGCCGCCCAGCCGAACGCGGTCGCTCCCGCGGCGTACTTGTTGCGGCCGATGGCGTAGAGGCCGCGGGAGTAGATCGCGAACACCGAGTAGCCGAAGAGGCCGAAGGCGAGGCCGGTGAGGGTCGCCTGGAGCTGCGGCTGGGTGCTCTGTCCGCTGTCCGCCGAGACGGAGGAGAGGACGGTGCCGATGGGTTCGGCGAGGCCTGCGAGCGCGGCGACGCCGAGGCCGGAAAGGAGCAGGACCGCGCGGCCGGTCTGGGACAGGCGGCGCTGGTAGCGCTCGTGTTCGCCGAGTGAGAACGCTTCGGCGAGAACGGGGTAGGCGGCGGTGGCGAGCGGGACGGCGAGCACCGCCCAGGGCAGGAGGAAGAAGGTCTGCGAGACGGTGAAGATCGCGGCCGGGCCTGTACCGGCGTCGTTGGCGAGCCGCAGCAGCAGTGCCTGGCACAGCTGCTGGGCGCCCACGGTGATGGCTCCGGCGATCGCGAGGGACTTGAGGCCGGAGGCCACGTGGGTGTCGAGCCGCCAGGCCGGGCGCAGGCGCAGGCCGAGGCCCCGCAGCGGGAAGATGAGGCATCCCGCGAGGACGGCGACACCGCAGGTGGTGCCGAGTGCGAGGAACACGATGCCGTCTTGGCCGAGTTTGGCGACGTCGTCCTGGCGCCCGGAGATGACGCCGTAGATGACGTACACCCCGGCCATCACGACGCTGGAGAGGAGCGGCGCGAGTGCGGGCCAGGCGAAGCGGCGGTGGGACTGGAGGATGCCGGTGAGGACGACCGCGACGCCGTAGAGCGGGATCTGGGGGGCGAAGAGGACGAGCATCTCGGTGGCGGCGTCGATCGCCGCTTCCATGGCGACCGGATCGTCGGCCACGCCGTTGTCCGGCATGAGCAGTTCGATGATCGGACGGGCGAAGACCGCCACGAGCAGGCCGGCGGGGATGAGGATCGTCAGGGCCCAGGTCATCAGCGCCGAGGCGATGTGGCTGACCTGCTTGGGGTCGTTCCTTGCCAAGGGGGCTGCAAGGAGCGGGATCACCAGGGCGGCGAGGGCGCCGCCCGCGACGAGCTCGAAGATGATGTTGGGGATGCTGTTGGCGGTCTGGTAGGCGGTACCGAGCGTCCCGAGGCCGATGGCCCACGTGAACACCATCGTGCGGCCGAATCCGGCCAGGCGGGAGGCTACGGTGATCGCACCGATGACCGAGGCGGCACGACCGACTTCGCGTCGGGTCTCGGTCAAGACTTCGTCCGACCCAGCTCGTCCAACTCCCGGAGCACGGGCGTCTCGGCGATCACCTTCGTGAAGCTCACTTTTTCGGAGGCGGCGATGAGGGCGGCGACGCCCGCGAGGGCGACGTGGCGTCCGATCATGCCGGTGCGGGCGATGTAGGCGAGGCCGAGCAGGGCGCCGAGGGCGTTCGCGCCGCCGTCGCCGAGCATGGTCTTGCCGTCGAGGTCTTCGGCCATGGCGGCACCGGCGGCGGCGGAGACGGCGAGCGCGGTGTTCGCGCCTCCGGCGGCGGTCTTGCGGCGGGACTTGGCGCCCACCGGGCGCGACAGGGGCGCGGAGGCGAGGGTGACGACCTTGAGGGCGCGGCCGGGCCGCAGGTCGAAGAGGTTGACGACGTTGGCGGCACCGGCGATGACGCCGCCGCCGACGCCGACGTTCCAGAGGCGGCGGACCCAGTGGCGGCGTTCGTCGGTGAGCTCGCCGTTCTGCAGGTCGATGAGGGCGGCGGCGGCGATCCCGGCGGTGGAGATGCCGAGGACCTTGATGAGTCCGGCGCTCAAGCGGCCCTTGAGGAGCGCGCCGACGTGGCCTTTGAAGCCCTTGGCCTTCTCGCCTTTGGCGTCGGCGATGTCGTCGTAGAGGCCGACCGCTCCGGAGGTGAGTCCGGCGGTCGCCGCGGCTGCGGCGTACGCCGGGGAGTTCGCCCCGAGGACCGCTCCAGCGGTGGCGCCCAAGGTGATCCCGGGGCCTTCGGCCAGGGAGACGGTGTCGCCCTTGTGGTTCGTGCGTTCCAGTTCGGCCGCCCACTTGGAGCGGCGTACGGCGCTGATCGCGGCGATCGTGCCGCCCGCGGCGAGGCCCCCGATGAACGCCCGCCCTACCGTGCGCGTTAGCTGGCTCATGGGCGCGATACTAGGCCGCGGCGGGAAGCAGGTCTGAAGCGCCCTCCCCGGTGCCGAGGTGGTTGACGGTGTTGGTGTTGATGTAGTCGGCGAGCGCGGCGACCGCGGCGATCTGACCTTGGGTGAGGGCGACGTTGTCGACAGTGGCGACGGTTTCGGCGTCCTCGGTGCGGATCGTCTTGATGGGGTTGCCGTCGCCGGTGTCGGTGGTGGCGGCGTAGACCGTGGGGTCGTCGGCGGCGTACTCGGTGGTGAACGCGACCATCCCGGCGTTGCGGTCGGCGGCGTCGGCGTCGGTGGAGCCGGGCCCGGCGAGGATGATGACGCCGTCGGCGACGCCCGTGGGCGGGGTCTCGACGGTGAGCATGCCCAGTTCGCTCAGGCCGGTGGTGACCTCGGTGATGTCGCCGGGCGTGATGGCGACCGCGGCGCCCGCGGCCTCGCCGGTGGTGACGGCGGCGAGCACGTAGCTCATCGCGGTCACGCCGTCGTAGGTGACGGGCGTGGTGACGGTGTCGGGCGTGGTGGTCTCGGCGAGGTCGCCGAGGGTGTCGGTGTTGGCCGGGTCGAAGTACTCGTCGAGGATCGAGATCCGGCCCGCGACGGTGGCCCCGGCGTAACCGAGCATCTCGACGGTGCCGTCCACATAGGCGGTGTCGGCGCCGGGGAGGGCGATGACGAGGACGTTCTTCGCGGTGAGCTGCCCGGCGAGGTAGGACGGGGCGACCGCTTCGGCGAAGGCCTGGTCGTCCTCCAGGTCGTTCTCCATCTGCTCGACCTGGGAGCGCAGCTGCTCGTTGCTGTCGCGCAGGGACTGGATGTTGCTCTCGAAGGCCTCGATGGCCGGGCCGTTGAGGGCCGCGGTGCCGAGGATGAGGCCCACGGTGAGGGCGAGGAACACCGCGGTGAGGCTCACCAGGTGGTAGCGGAAGTTGATCACGAGAACAGCCTTTGGATTTGGAAGAGCAGTCCGTCCCACCAGTCGGCGATGACGTCGACGAAGGAGCGGCCGACGGTGGAGATGGCGACGGCGGTGGCCATGGCGGCGAGCCCGGAGACGATGAGCAGGAGCAGCGCGGAGATCGACATGTCCTGGCGGTAGAGGCGCGAGACGCCCTTGGCGTCGACGAGCTTGCCGCCCACGCGCAGGCGCGTGAGGAACGTGGAGGCCATGCCGCCGCGTCCCTTGTCGAGGAACTCGACCATGGTGACGTGCGTGCCGACGGCGCAGATGAGCTCGGCGCCCTTCTCGTCGGCCATGAGCATCGCGATGTCCTCGGAGGTCGCGGCCGCGGGGAACGGGATCGCGGGGACCCCGAGCTTGTCCATGCGCTCCATGCCGGGGGCGCGCCCGTCGGCGTAGGCGTGGACGACGATCTCGGCGCCGCAGCGCAGGGCGTCGTCGGAGACGGAGTCCATGTCGCCGACGATCATGTCGGGCGTGTACCCGGCTTCGAGGAGGGCGTCCGCGCCGCCGTCCACACCGACGAGCACGGGCTTGAACTCGCGGATGTAGGGGCGCAGGACGTCGATGTCCTCTTTGTAGTTGTAGCCGCGGATGACGATGAGCGCGTGGCGGCCGTTGAAGGAGGTCTTCACGTCGGGCACGCCGACGCCGTCGAGCAGGAGGTCCCGCTCGCGCTTGAGGTACTCCATCGTGTTGGCGGCGAAGGCCTCCAACTGGATCGAGAGCCCTTCCTTGGCGGCCTCCATGTCGGCGCCCACGGTGGCCTCGGTCTGGACCGCGCCTTCGGCGATGAGGTCGCCGCCGGAGAAGATCTGGCCCGCTTCGAGGTCCACGGAGACGGGCTTGCCTTCGCGGACGCGGTCGAAGATCTCGTCGCCGACGCCGTCGATGAGGACGATCCCGGCCTTGACGAGCACTTCGGGGCCGAGGTTCGGGTAGCGCCCGGAGATCGACTTGGAGGCGTTGACGACCACCGGGACGCCGGTGCCGACCAAGGTGTCGGCGGCGACCCGGTCGAGGTCGACGTGGTCGATGATGGCGATGTCGCCGGGTTCGAGACGGCCGCACAGCCGCTTCGTACGGCGGTCGAGGCGGGCGGTGCCGACCAGCCGATCGTCGGAGGGGTCGCCCTCCGGGTTCCGCCCGGGCAAACGCAAGCTAGGTACACGCATCGTGCATCATCATGCCATCCGATCACACGTGCCGAGGCGACGGCACGCCGCAACGGCCTACGGGAGTGGGCCGTTGCTACTTCTTCATCTTGGCGGCCTCTGCCAGCAGTTCTTCGGCGTGGGCCACGCCCAGGTGGGAGTCGGGCATCCCGGCGAGCATGCGAGCAAGCTCACGCGCCCGCGCGGCGTCGTCGACCACGCGCACGCCGGAGACCGTGACGGCCCCTGACGTGTCCTTCGAGACCACGAGGTGGCGGTCGGCGAAGGCCGCGACCTGCGGCAGGTGGGTGACGACGAGGACCTGGTGGCGGCGGGCGAGCTTGGCGAGGCAGCGGCCGATCTCGATGGCCGCGCCGCCGCCGACACCGGCGTCGACCTCGTCGAACACGAGGACGGGCGGGCCGCCGATCTCGGCGAAGACCACTTCGATCGCGAGCATGACGCGGGAGAGCTCGCCGCCCGAGGCGCCCTTGTGCAGGGCGGCCGGGAGCGAACCCGGGTGCGGGCGCAGCAGCAGCTCGACCTCGTCGGCGCCGTCTTCGGTGGCGCCGGAGATCGCGGTCTCGACCGCGAGGTCGACGCCGCCGCGTCCGGCCGGGCGTGGCTCGACCGAGGCGGTGACCTCGGCGTGCGGCATCGCGAGGCCCTTGAGTTCGGTGGAGACGGAGCCGGAGAACCGCTCGGCGGCCGCGCGGCGCGAGGCCCGCAGCTGCGCGGCGAGCTCGGCGGCCCGCGCGGTGAGCTCCGCGTGCTGGGACTCCAGTTCGGCGACGCGCTCGTCGGAGACGTCGAGCTCCCCGAGCCGCTTCTGCGCGTTCTCGGCCCACGCGAGCACGCCGGGGAGGTCCTCGGCGTACTTGCGGAACAGGGTCTTCATGGCCGCCTGGCGCTGGTAGATCTCCTCCAGGCGCTGCGGGTCGGCCGAGAGGTCGTCGAGGTACGCGGAGAGGTCCACGGCCGCTTCGGCAAGCAGCGCACCGGCTTCGGCGAGGCGCTCGGCGAACTCGGCGAGCTTGGGGTCGGCGTGGGCGTCGTGCTCCAGTGCGCGCGCGGCCGCGCCGACGGTGTCGGTCGCGCCGCCTTCGCCCGTGGACGGGTCGCCGGTGATCGCGCCGTGCGCGGTGGCGGCGGCGAGGCGCAGGGCCTCGGCGTTCTCCAGGCGGCGGGCCTCTTCGGCGAGTTCGGCGTCCTCGCCTTCCTGCGGGTCGACGGCGGTGATCTCGTCGAGGCCCAGGCGCAGCATGTCGGCCTCGCGGGCCATCTCGCGGGCGCTGGTGCGCAGGCGCGAGAGTTCGGCGGCGCACGAGCCGAGCTCGTGGAAGACGGCGCGGTAGGCGTCGAGGATTTTGCCGTGGTCGGCCCCGGCGAACCGGTCGAGCGCGGCCCGCTGCTCGGCGGCGTTGAGCAGCCGCATCTGGTCCGACTGGCCGTGCACCGAGATCGCCAGCTCGCCCAGTTCGGACAGGACGCCGACGGGCGCGCTGCGGCCGCCGACCCAGGCCTTCGAGCGGCCTTCCGACGACACCGAGCGGGCGAGCAGCAGCTCGCCGCCCTCGAGGTCGGCACCGGCCTCGATGGCGCGTTCACGCAGTTCGAGGGCGCGCTCGCCTACGACGAAGCGGCCCTCCACAAGGGTCTTTTCCGCACCGAGGGGGGCACGGGAGGCACGACCGCCGAACAAGAGCCCCAGACCGGCGACGACCATGGTCTTACCGGCGCCGGTTTCACCGGTGATGCAGGTCAGGCCGGAATCGAGCGGCAAGGTGGCGTCAGCGATCACGCCCAGATTCTGGATGCGAAGCTCCTCCAACACGCTTCGAAGCCTAGCCGGTCGGTCTGACAATCGGCGCCCGAGCGGCCTCAGATGCGACCGTGACGCCAACCGTCAACGGGCAGAGAGAGTTTCGACACCAGGCGGGAGGCGAAGGGCTGACCGGACATGCGCACCAGGCGCACCGGGCGCTCCGAGCGGCGGATGGTGACCGTGGAACCGCTCGTGAGGCGGGTGAGCTCCTTGCCGTCGGCGATGAGCGCGCCCTCAGTGCCCGTGGACTCCACGCCGATGCGGATCAGCGAGGAGGAGTGCACGACCATCGGCTTGGCGAACAGGGCGTGCGCGTTCATGGGGACGACCACGAGGGCGTCCACATCGGGCCACACGACCGGGCCGCCCGCCGACATCGCGTGCGCGGTCGAGCCGGTCGGCGAGGCCACCACGACCCCGTCGGAGCCGTAGCGGGCGATGCGGGTGCCGTCGATCTCGATGTACAGCTCGAGCATCCGCGCGGGCTCGGCCTTCTCCACGGCGATGTCGTTGAAGGCCCACGAGAGGTGCTCTTCGCCGTCGGTGCCCATGGCCTCGACCGCCAGCGCCGTGCGCTCCTCGACGGTGTACTCGCCTTCGAGGAGGCGCGAGACGACGGTCTCGAGCTCGCCGGTCTCGGCTTCGGCGAGGAAGCCGACCTTGCCGAAGTTGACGCCGAGCAGGGGGACGTCGGCCTTGGCGGCCATCTTGGCGGAGCGCAGGACCGTGCCGTCGCCGCCGAGGGCGAGGACGAGGTCGGCGGTGTCGCCGGCGACCTCGCCGCCGACGACGAGCGCGTCGGGGCGCTGGAGGGACTGGGTCGCGCCGGAGCAGATCTTGACCTCGACGCCTTCGGCCCGCAGGGCGGCCGCGAGCTTGTCCGCGAGCTCGGCGACGTCCTCGCGGAGCGGGTGCGTGACCACCAGGACACGGCTCGGCTTCTGCTGCGGCTCCACTCGCGCTCCTACTCAGACGGTTTCAGGGCCTCGAACTGTACTCCAGGCGGCTTCACCGGGCGTATCGGAGAGCATACCGAGGATAACGCTTGCTGAAAGCGGTTCGGCGTGAAAGCCCAGCCCCCGGCTTCCCTTGGGCGGCAAGCCGCTCTGAGGTCTGGTCAGGTGTGATCCGTTGCGGCACAATGTGTCCCCAACACCACCAGAAACCGAAGGAGACCTCAATGGCCACCCGCAGACAGCTCTTCGGCTATTCGGCGCTCACGGCGGCGGCAGCGGCCGGACTCACCACCGTGGGGCCCCGGGCCGCCGCCGCGAACGGCGCGCACGTCCCCGCCATCGTCATCGGCTCCGGCTACGGCGCGGCCGTCTCGGCCCTGCGCCTCGGCGAGGCCGGTATCGAGACCACCGTTCTCGAAATGGGCCGGCTCTGGAACGAGCCGGGCGAGGACGGCAACGTCTTCTGCACCATGACCGCGCCCGACAAGCGCAGCATGTGGTTCAAGCGCCGCACCGAGGCGCCCCTGTCGACCCTCCTGTGGCTCGACGTCGTCAACCGCAACATCGACCCCTACCCGGGCGTGCTCGACCGGATCAACTACGCGGACATGTCCGTCTACGTCGGACGCGGCGTCGGCGGCGGCTCGCTCGTCAACGGCGGCATGGCCGTCGTCCCCCGCCGCGACTACTTCGAGGAGGTCCTGCCGGGGGTCGACGCGGCCGCGATGTACGACCGGTACTTCCCGCTCGCGCAGGCCGAACTCCAGGTCAACATGATCGACCCCGAGTTCTACAAGGCCACCCCGTACTACAAGTTCAGCCGCGTGGCCGCCGCACAGGCCGAGGCCGCCGGGCTCAAGACGGTGTTCGTACCCGACGTCTACGACTTCGACTACATGGAGCGCGAGGCGGCCGGGGACGCCGAGAAGTCCGCGCTCGGCGGCGAGGTCATCTACGGCAACAACCACGGCAAGATGAGTCTCGACAAGACGTACCTGGCTTCGGCGCTCGCCACCGGGAAGGTCACGATCGCCGCGCGCCACCAGGTGACCGCGATCGAGCTCGACGCCGACGGGAACTACGTGCTCCACGTCGACCACCGCGACGACGCGAACGAGCTCGTCGAGTCCAAGAGGCTCACCTGCCGCCACCTGTTCCTCGGCGCCGGGAGCCTCGGCACCACCGAGCTGCTGCTGCGCGCCCGCGACACCGGCGCGCTGCCGGACCTGGACGAGGCGGTCGGCGCGGGCTGGGGCCCGAACGGGAACGTGATGACCGCCCGCGCGAACCACCTGTGGAACCCCACGGGCCTCAGGCAGTCCACGATCCCCGTGATGGGCATCGACGACTGGGACAACCCCGAGGCGAGGGTCTTCGCCGAGCTCGCGCCGCTCCCGGCCGGGATCGAGACGTGGATCAGCCTGTACCTGGCGATCACCGACAACCCCGAGCGCGGCCACTTCACATACGACGCGGCCACCGACAAGGCCGTGCTCAACTGGAGCCTCGAGCAGGCGCAGCCGGGCGTCCAGGCCGCGAAGTCGATGTTCGACCGCATCAACAAGAAGCACGGCACGTCCTACCGGTACGACCTGTTCGGCGACGACCGGGCCTTCGCGGACGACTTCTGCTACCACCCGCTGGGCGGCTGCGTCCTCGGCGAGGCCACCGACGGTTTCGGGCGCCTCAACGGCTACGAGCGGCTGTACGCCACCGACTCCTCGCTCATCCCCGGCTCGATCGGCGTCAACCCGCTCGTGACGATCACGGCGCTGGCCGAACGCAACCTGGAGGCGATCCTCGCCGCCGACTTCGCTTAGGGCCTGTCCTGCGAATCAGACCGGTCGTTATCCGGCCCGTTTGCCCGCTCGCTGCGTTGTCGGCCCTCCGAATACAACACCGGTATTCGGAGGGCCTTCCGCCTTGCGAGCGAACAAACGGACTCGGATACCGCCGCTCCCTGATTCGCAGGACAGGCCCTAGGCGGGAACGCCGCAGGCCGCGTCGACTCCGGCGCGGTCGATCGGTTCGCCTTCGGTGACCATGCGGCAGAAGAACTCCACGTTCCCCTTCGGGCCGGGCAGCGGGCTGGCGGCCACCGCGGTGGTGGTCCAGCCGAGCTGTCCGGCCTTCGCGATGACGCCCCACACGGCGTCGGCGCGCTGGGCCGGGTCGCCGACGACCCCGCCCGCGCCGACCTGGCCCTTGCCGACCTCGAACTGCGGCTTGACCATCGGCAGCATCATGCCGCCGGGTTTCGTGCACGCGGCGAGTGCGGGGAGGACGAGTTCGAGCGAGATGAACGACAGGTCCCCCACGGTGAGGTCGACCGGGCCGCCGAGCTGCTCGGGGGTGAGGTGGCGGACGTTGGTGCGGTCGTGGACGACGACGCGGTCGTCGGTCTGGAGCTTCCACGCGAGCTGGCCGTAGCCGACGTCGACGGCGAGCACCTCGGCCGCGCCGCGCCGCAGCAGGACGTCGGTGAAGCCGCCGGTGGAGGCCCCGGCGTCGAGGACGCGCAGGCCCTTCGGGTCGACCCCGAAGGCGTCGAGGGCGCCGATGAGCTTGTGGGCGCCGCGGGAGACGTAGTCGTCGACGTCGCCGACGAGGCGGATCGAGTCGTCGCCGGTGACGCTGGTGGCGGGTTTCGTGGCGGGGATGCCCCGCAGGTGGATGCGGCCTGCGGCGATGAGTTCGCGGGCTTGCTCGCGGGAGCGGGCGATCTTGCGGCGCACGAGTTCGGCGTCGAGTCGGTAGCGCGTCGGCATGGCGCGGGTTCGGTGCTTTCTAGTTGGCGGTTAGGCGTCGTCGACGTTGCTGAGGATCTCCGAGAGGCGCTGCTGGACGCCCTCGAAGACCTGCACGTGCTCCGTGACGGGCAGGTCGGGCAGGGCTTCGAGGCGGCCCAGGGCCTCCTCGACGTCCAGCTCGACGTCTTCGGTGTCGGCTGAGGGCTTCAGGCGGTCGGCCACGGCCCCAGGGCTCGGCATGTCGGTCATGCGTCCTCTTCCTCGTCGTCGATCGGCTCCATGGTCGCGGCGGGGGCTGCGGAGGGCGTTTCGGCGGGGGAAGCGGCGCGCTTCTCTGCTTCTGTCGACTGCGCGAGCTTCGCCGATGCTGCGTTCGCGCGGGCCTCGGCTTCGGCGAGGCGGATGCGGAGGTCGCGGATCTGCTCTTCGGAGTGCTCGAGGCGCAGGTTGAGGTCGTCGAGGTCGGCCTGGGTGGCGACGCCGAACCGGTTGAGGTTGGCGTCGAACTCGGCGCGGAGGAAGTTGCCGATGTCGGAGGCGGTGCGGTTGCCGTGCTCGCGCACCTGCTCGGAGCCGGAGCGCAGGTCCGAGCGCACCTTCCCGGCGAATTCGCGGGCGCGGCGGGCGGGTTCGCCGGCCATGCCGATGAAGGTGTCGAAGTAGGCGCGGGCGGAGTCAGTCATGGTGGTCCCACTCCCTTCAGGGTCTGCCGAGACCGCGGGTTGGCGTCCCCGCCTCGGTGAGGCTCGCGAGCCGTAGTCTGGCTCTGGCGTCAACGGTACTGCCAAGCTACCGGTCCACGGCGATGCCCGCATGGCCGTACTGGCCGGTAACATTCTGACGGGGCGCACCGCCGCGCCCGCGCCGATCGAAACAGGAGGGCCCATGGCCACCATCGACGAATGCCGGACCGCACTCGAGCAGTTCGCGGAGAACCTCTCCTCGAACCCGAAGTCGGTGCGCAAGCTCCAGGGCTTCCAGCGCGCCCTCGCCGCCGACATCACCGACCTCTCGGTCTCGTTCAACGGCAAGTTCGACCAGGGCAAGCTGACCGGCATCACCGACGGCGACAACCCCGACGCGGAGATCCGCATGGCCGTCTCCTCGGACAACCTGCTCGCGCTCGTCGCCGGAGAGCTCGACTTCATGAAGGCCTTCACCGGAGGCCAGGTCAAGCTCAAGGCGAACATGATGGACCTGATGAAGCTCCGCGGCGTGCTGTAGTCCGGTTCACATTGGGCCGCTTAAGATTCACGAGTGACGTAGGGTGCGCGGGCACGGGCCGTGAGGTCCGTCCCGCGCCCTTGTGTTCCACAGGGTCAAATGCGTCCCGGTCGGACGCAACGGCATTCGGGCCACGTTGTAATCTCTCGGCAGTCGAGCGCTTCGAGCTCAAGAACTAATCCGGGAGGACCGTATGGCCACTGTTGACGAATGCCGCAATGTGCTTGAGAAGATGGCGGGCAAGGTCGCCAGGAAGTCCGACGAGCTGGAGCTTGAAGAGGGCTTCGAGCGCACGCTGGCTGTGGAGATCACCGACCTGGGCCAGGCCTTCAGCGCCAAGCTCGCCGGGAACAAGCTGACCGACCTGCTCGACGGCGACGCCGCCGACGCCGAGGTCCGCATCCTGATCAGCTCCGACGACCTGATCGCCTTGTCGAAGAAGGAACTCAAGCCCGCCAAGGCGATCCTGACCGGCAAGATCAAGATCAAGGCCTCCGTGAAGGACCTCGCCAAGCTGCGCAAGGCCCTCAAGGTCGACTAGTCCCCGAGGCCCTTCCGCCTCAACGAAACACCGAAGCCCGGACTGCGGCAGTCCGGGCTTCTCGCGTGTCACGGATCAGTCCGCGAGGATCTTCTCCGCGGCGTCACCGGTGCCCCGCAACGGGAACGGCATGCCGTTGTGGCGCCAGGAGAGCTCGCACATGGCGCGCCACGCGTCGAGCGCCTCACCGGAGCCGCTGAGCACCAGAGAGCCCTGCTCCAGGGTCGCCGACCAGCCTCCGCACTGGACCACCGAGTCGTCCTCGATCCATTGGGGCTCAGGGTGGGTCTCAGTCAGCGCGCCGAGGCTCCAGCCGAGGTACGTCGGCCGCTGCTCGGGCGGCAGCGTCAGCGCCAAGCGCGGCGACGCGACCCCGGTGAACACCAGCAGCGAGTCGATGCCCGCCCGGTTGGCGCCCTCGATATCGGAGTCGGGCCGGTCGCCCACCATGATCGCGCGGCCGCCGGGCTTGCGCGCCAACGCGGCCTGGTAGATCGGCTGCTCGGGCTTCCCGGCCGTGAAGTGCGGCCCGTGACCGAGCGCGGTCGCGACCGCCTGCACCATCGCGCCCATGCCGGGCAGCGGCCCGTCAGAGGTCGGCAGGGTCGCGTCCATGTTCGCCACGGCCCAGTAGGCGCCGTTGCGGACCGCGATCGTCGCGTCCGCGAGCAGACGCCAAGTGGCCTCAGGGAAGAGGCCGAACGCGACGCCCGCGGCGGCCTTCGGGTCCTCGACCGGTTCGAGCCCCGCTTCGACGATGACGGCCCGCAGCGAGGGCGAGCCGTGCACGAAGACCTTGCCGCCCTTGCCGAGCTTCGACACCAGTTCCGCGGCGAGGATCTGCCCGGTGGTGATCACCTGGGACGCCTCGGCCGGGATGCCCATGCCGCGCATGGACTCCGCGACCACTTCGGTGCTGCGGGAGCCGTTGTTGGTGACGAACACCGGGTCGCAGCCGAGTCCCGGCAGGGCCGAGATGGTCGCGGCCGATTCCGGGATCGGGTTGTGCAAGAGGTAGACGACGCCGTCGAGGTCGAGCAGCGCCTGGTCGTAGCCGCTCGCGAGCGGCGCGGCCGTGCCTTTCAGCCGGGTCATCCGGACTCCTTCATGTCGGGGGCGACACGACGCCTCCGCCCGAACGGGCGGAGGCGCTGCGGAAACGGCCCCTTGCGGGGCCGTTCACTGCTTACTTGGACTCGGGGTTCGACTTCTCCTCGGGCCGCGACTCGCGCGGCGCCTCGGGCTCGTCGTCCTCGTCCTCGTCTTCGTCTTCGAGGTCGTCTTCGTCTTCGATGTCCTCGTCGTCGAAGTCGTCCTCGTCCGCGTAGTCGCCGTCTTCATCGTCTTCGAAGTCGTCGTCCTCCTCGCGGTCGTCGTCGGAGTCCTCGTCCTCGTCGTCTTCGTCATCAAGGTCGTCTTCGTCGTCCTCGAATTCGTCGTCGTCTTCGAACTCGTCGTCCTCGTCGTACTCCTCCACGACGATGCCCTCGAGCTCCAGCAGCCGCTCGGCGGCGCCGGTCTCACCGGTCTCGTCGGCGGCGACCGCCTTCGAGAGCCATTCGCGGGCTTCGTCTTCGAGGCCGTCGGCCAGCAGGCCCTCGGCGTACGCGAAGCGGAGGCGCGCGACCCACGGCTCGGTCTTCGGCGAGTTGAGCCCGCCGACCTTCAGCATCGCGGTCGCGGCCTCGCCCATACCCATGTCGCGGCGGGCGCCCGACGCGACGATCAGCAGCTCGACCCGCACCTCGGGGTCGACGCTCTCGTCGCTGCCGAACTCGCGGTAGAGGTCGATCGCGCGCTCGGGGTGCCCAAGGGCGCGTTCGCAGTCGGCAATGAGCGCCACGTGGTCGTGCGTGCCGCCCAGGCGCTGCGCGGCGCGCAGCTCGTTGACGGCCAGCTGCCACTCCTCGGCGCCGTACGCGGCCACACCGGTGACCTCGCGGACCACGGCCACGCGGGACGCCTTGCGGCGGGCGTAGCGGGCCTGCTCGAGCGCGCCTTGGACATCGTCCTCAGCGAGGAGCGCGGCAGCGGCGATGAGCCGGTTGCCGACGGCCTCGGCGAGCTGCTTGTTCAAGCTGCGCAGCCCGGCCTTGGTCTCCTTGTCGAGCTCGTCGAAGCCGTACTCGATGCCCTCGGGCAGGTCGGGGGCCTCGTCGGACTCGCCCATGCGGATCGGGCCCTCGTGCCCCGCCTCGCGCTCCTCGAGCGGACGCAGGTTGTCCTTGCCGCGACGCTCGCGACCGTCGCGGCCGAGGCGGTCGTCGCCCCGGTCGTCGCGGCGCGGGCCGCGGTCGTCACGGCGCGGCCGGTCGTCACGGTCGAAGCGGCGCTGGCCGCCGCGGTCGTCACGACGGGGACCGCGGTCGTCGCGGTTCTCGAACCGGCGGGGACGGTCGTCGTCGCGGCGCGGACCGCGGTCGTCGCGGTCGAAGCTGCGCGGACGGTCGTCGTCACGGCGGGGGCGGTCGTCGCGGCGCTCGAACTGACGCGGACGGTCGTCGCCGTCGCGGCGCGGCCGGTCGTCGCGGTTGCCCTCGAAACGACGCGGGCCGCGGTCATCGCGGTTGAAGCCGCCGCTGCGGTTGTCGCCGTCGCGGCGCGGGCCGCGGTCGCCGTCGAAACGGCGGGGTCCACGGTCGTCGCGGTCGAAGCGGCGCGGGCCGCCACGGTCGTCATCACGGCGCGGGCCGCGGTCGTCGCGGTTGAACCCGCCGCCGCGCGGACGGTCGTCACGGTTGAAACCACCACGGCCACCACGGTCGTCGCGGTTGAAGCCACCACCGCGGTTGTCGCGGTTGAAACCGCCACCCCGGTTGTCGCCATCGCGACGCGGGCCGCGGTCATCGCGGTTGAAGCTGCGCGGACGGTCGTCGCCGTCGCGGCGCGGCCGGTCGTCCCGGTTGCCCTCGAAACGGCGAGGACCGCGGTCGTCGCGGTTGAAGCCGCCGCTGCGCGGACGGTCATCGCGGTTGAAGCCACCGCCGCGGTTGTCGCGGTTGAAACCGCCACCGCGGTTGTCGCCATCGCGACGCGGGCCGCGGTCGTCGCGGTTGAAGCCGCCGCTGCGCGGACGGTCGTCACGGTTGAAGCCACCACCGCGGTTGTCGCGGTTAAAGCCGCCACCACGGTTGTCGCCGTCACGGCGCGGACCGCGGTCGAAACCGCCGCGGTCGTCGTCGCGGCGCGGGCCGCGGTCGTCACGGTTGTAGCCGCCACGGTTGTCGCGGTTGAAGCCACCACCGCGGTTGTCGCGGTTGAAACCGCCACCGCGGTTGTCGCCATCGCGGCGCGGGCCACGGTCATCGCGGTTGTAGCCACCGCGGTTGTCGCCGTCGCGACGGGGCCGGTCGTCCCGGTCCTCGTAGCGCCGCGGGCGGTCGTCGCGGCCTTCGCTGCGGCCGTAGCCGCCCCGGCTGCCCCGGTCGTCGCGGTTGTCCCCGCCTCGTCCGGAACGGTCGCCGTAGCCGCCGCCCTCGCGACGGCCGTAGCCGCCTCGTCGGTCATCTCCACCCTTGCGGGCGCGGCCGTCTTCAGCCACTCGATTCTCCCCCTCTATTCACCGCGACAAAACCAACCAAGTGTATGCCTCAGCCGACGACCTCGAACCCGGCGACGGTCTTCTTGCCGCGCCGGATCACTCCGTACCGCCCGTGAATCAGGTCAGAAGGGTTGATAACGGCCGCAGGATCACTCACACGGACGTTGTTCAGGTAGGCCCCGCCCTCCTTCGCAGCGCGACGGGCCTCGCCCAGACTCGCGACCACACCGGACTCCTTCATCGCCTCGGCGATCGTGACGTCGGGCTTCGTGAACTCGGCGAGACCGGCTTCGACGAGCGCGGCGCGCAGCGTCGACTCGGGCAGGTCGGCGAGTTCACCGCGGCCGAAGAGCGCCTGGGAAGCAGCCACGACGTGCGCGGTCTCCTCGGCGCCGTGCAGCAGCGTCGTCAGCTCCTCGGCGAGGGCCTTCTGCGCGAGGCGCGCGGCGGGCTTCTCGGCCGTGGCCTGCTCCAGCTCCTCGATCTCCGCGTGTGACTTGAACGAGAAGTACTTGAGGTAGCGCACGACATCGGCGTCGCCGGAGTTCACCCAGAACTGGTAGAACGCGTACGGGCTGGTCAGCTCGGGGTCGAGCCAGACAGCGCCGCCCTCGGTCTTGCCGAACTTGGTGCCGTCGGCCTTGGTCACCAGCGGGGTCACGAACGCGTGGACGTGCTCGGCGGCCTTGCGGCGTACGAAGTCCACCCCGGCGGTGATGTTGCCCCACTGGTCCGACCCTCCGAACTGGAGGGTGCAGCCGTGGCGGCGGTGCAGCTCGTAGAAGTCGTTCGACTGCAGCAGCTGGTACGAGAACTCGGTGAAGGAGATGCCGGACTCGAGGCGGGCCTTCACGACCTCGCGGGCGAGCATCTTCGAGACCGGGAAGTGCTTGCCGACGTCGCGCAGGAACTCCACGACGCCCATCTCGCTGGTCCAGTCGAGGTTGTTGACCGGGATCGCGCCGTTCTCGCCGTCGTAGGTCACGAACGGCGCGAGCTGGGCGCGGATCTTCTCGACCCATCCCGCCACGACCTCGGGCGGGTTGATGCTGCGCTCCCCCGCCTCCTTCGGGTCGCCGATCTGGCCCGTCGCGCCGCCGACGAGCAGCAGCGGCTTCAGCCCGGCCTGCTGGAGGCGGCGGGCGGTGATGACCTGCATGAGGTGGCCGACGTGCAGGCTGACCGCGGTCGGGTCGAAGCCCACATAGAAGGTCACCTGGCCCGCGTCGATGTGCTCGCGGAGAGCATCGGTGCCGGTGGAGTCCTGGAGGAGGCCGCGCCATGCGAAGTCGTCGAGAATATGCACGCACTCATTGTGCCCTAGCGGGCGAAACGCTTTTCGCGCTCCGAGCCCGGGCGTGACCCGCGCCGTCAGGCCTCCGCGCGGCGGCCCGTCTCGCCGAGCGCCAGCGCGACCTCGATGTGGACCCGCAGCTCAAGGGACGCGTTGGTCTTGGCGACCTGCTTGGTCGGGCCCTTGCCTTCGGCGGCGACGCGCTCGCCCGAGAGCGGCATCCAGCCCTCCGCGCGGCACGTGAAGGTCCGCTCGTGCGAGGGACCGTCGACCGAGAAGTCCCAGGTGAGCGGCTTGACGACGCCGCGTGCGGCGTAGATCTGGACGGCTTCGGCGGGGTTCACCGAGGCGTCGACCAGGAGCTTCTTGGGGCCTTCCGTGCGCGGTTTGGCGGTCGCGTCAGTCGACGGGTCCGGGAGGCCCGCCAGCGCGGCGACGAGCGCCAGGGCGGCCTGGTTGCGGGCTTCCTTCTTGTTGCGCTGCAGGCGTTTCGGTGAGTCGACTTGTTCGCCGTTGTAGCGGATGGAGACCTGCGCGGAGAACAGCGGGCCTTCGAAGCCGGGTTCGTCCTCGACGGTCCAGAGGACGTTGGTCTCGTTGCTGACGGGGCCGCCGAGGCGGTCCTGGAGGTAGACGTTGACGATCGACTGGGCCTGCTGGGGCTCGTCGGCGAGGTGCCGGTTCATGCGTTCGCGCAGCGGCTCGAACTCGCCGCGGCCGTAGAGGTAGACCGAGGCGAACTCGCGGAGCTGGAGTTCGCGGGCGTCGAGGCGGCGGGCGGTGTCCTCGGCGAGCCCGGCGGGTGTCTCGCCGCGTTCGACGGCGAACTGGAGGACGCGGGCGTACTGCTTGTAGGGCAGGGCGGTGAAGTCGGCGGCCTCGGCGTGCCGGGCGGTCTGCTCGTGGGCCTTCTGCTTGAAGTACTCGGCTTTGGCGCGGCGTTCTTCTTCGACGCGTTCGTTGACGTGCGCGGCGACCGCTTCGAGGTCGTCGAGCGGGTAGGGGCTGGGGTGGCCGAGGCTGGCGGCGAGCAGGATGCGCTGGACGACGAGGTCGGGGTAGCGGCGGATGGGGCTGGTCGCGTGGGTGTACGCGGGCAGCTGGAGGCCGTGGTGGCCGTGCACGGTGGGGCCGTAGGTGGCGGCGCGGGCGACCATGCGCATGCGGGTGCGCAGCATCTCGAAGGCGTTGCCGTCGCCCGAGGCGGCGATCGACTCGAGTTCGGCGCGCAGTTCGGCGGGGTCTCCGGCGACGGCGGCGAGGCGGTGGTTGCGGAAGAGGATCGGCAGGTCCTCGCGGACGGCCCACGCGGCGATCTGCGCGTTGGCGGCGATCATGAACTCCTGCACGATGATGTACCCGGAGTTGCGTTCGGCGCTGTCGAGGCGGACGAGCTGGCCCTCCTCGTTGGTGGCGAAGCCGGAGAGGAGGTCGTAGAACGCGAGGGCGCCGGCGTTGCGGCGGGCGGCGAGCATGGTCTGGGCGAAGCGGAGTGCGAGCGCGAGCGTGCCGTGGAGGGGGTGGGCGGTGTCGTTCGCGGCGGTGGCGGCCTCGCCGTGGGTCATGATCCAGGACTTGGTGAGGCGGCCGGGGCCGAGGTCGGCGGCGAGGATCTGCCCGGCGTGGTCGAGGCGCAGGTGGACGGCGAAGGTGTCGTTCTCGCGGCCGGGTTCGAGGGAGGCGGCTTCGACGACGGGCGCGGGGAGCAGGTGCTTGGTGTGCTCGGGCCGGTAGCGGGTGTGGACGCGGCGGTGGGCCTCGGTGTCGGCGCGACCGCCGGTCTTGACGTGGTCGGCGACCCGGGCGATGTGGATCCAGACGTCGAAGCCGTCGTCGTGGGGTTCGATCCAGATGGCGTCGTCGCGGTCCACGGTGGTCGCGGCGTCGATCATGATCCCGGTCTCGGCTGGGTTGTGGTCGGCCAACTGCGCTCCTTCGAAGTCCAGCAGCAATGGTAACCGCAGCCACACACTCAGGTATCGGACGGCGGGGGGGGGGGGGGGGGGGGGGGGGGGGGGGGGGGGACGGGGGGGGGGGGGGGGGGGGGGGGGGGGGGGGGGGGGGGGGGGGGGGGGGGGGTGGGGGGGGGAACTGCCCCCCCTCCTTGGGGGGGGT
>NZ_JBVJHZ010000014.1:0-114339 GCF_055586545.1 Glycomyces sp. NPDC050141
ACGCGCCCTTCTTGGGTGTGACGGGTGATGGAGTGGGCTCTTCTTGGCATTTTTACCGTGGTCCATCAGCTCTCGGCCGGGTTCTGGTGGGTGCCGGGGGGGGGGCGGCGGGGGGGGGGGGCGGCCCGGCACGGGTCACTTCTCGTTGAGGCTCTTGTAGATGCCGGTGTAGAACTCGCGGGCCTCTTCGCCGCCGTTCGCCATGAACGTCGCGACGATGTCGGGGATCGTGGCGAGCTCCGCGCGGCCGTAGGCGATGTCGTTCTGCTGGTCGGAGAGGGTCTGCGCGGCGGACTTGGCGGCGGCGGGGGCCTCGACGCGGACGCCTTCGAAGAGGTTCGGCACGATGTACTGCTGGGCGGCGGCGTTCCACTCGAAGTGCGCCGCGACCACTTCGGGGTCGCCGGTGAGGAACTTCTGGACCTTGCCGGAGAACATCTTGAGGTTGACGGGGGCCTGGACGATCTTGGCGCCGTGCTCGGTGTGGACCGGGGTGCCGTTCGCGTCGTACGCGAAGTCGGTGCCTTCGACGCCGTACTCGATGAGCTCGAACTCCTTGGTGCCGAACGGCGCGGAGCACCAGTTGGCGACGTCCAGGATCTCCTCGACCTGCTCCTTGGAGAGGTCCTTGTTCAGGAAGGTCCAGCCGTCGACGGAGCTGTTCGCCGTGGCGACCGGGGTGCGCCCCTTCGCGCCGAGCAGCGGGAGCGGGGCGACCGTGCCCTCGGCGGAGCCGTTCTTGACCAGGGCGGTGTACTCGTACCAGCGGACGAGGTTGACCTGGGCGAACAGGGCCTGCCCGGCCGCGTGGAGGGCGTTGCCGTCCAGGGTTCCGGTGGGGGCGTCGGGGTGGATGAGCTTCTCGTCCCACAGGGTACGGCGGAACTCCATGAGCTCGGTGAACTCGGGCCGCTCGGAGTCGTGGACGAGCTTCTCCTGCTCCTCGTCCCAGGACCAGCCGTCGGAGCCGACCAGGCCGAACTGCTGCGGCAGGATCCAGTCGACGCCCGGGAACGCCCACCTGCCGTTCGCGTCGTCGGACCAGGCGCGGCAGGCTTCCAGCAGCTCTTCCACCGTGGTCGGCATGGCGATGCCGGCCTCCTCCAGGAGGTCCGTGCGGGCGAGGATGCCGTTGCCGATGCCGCCGTTGAAGGTGGAGGGGATGCCGTAGATGCGCGCGGTCTCGGGGTCGGCCGGGTCCTCGGACCAGACCGACTGCGCCCACGAGGTGGTCGGGAGTCCGGCGAGGAGCGGCCAGCGCTCGGAGATGTCGCCCTTGACGATGTCGGTGAGGTCGTAGAAGGAGTTGACGACGGTCTCGGGGAAGTTGGTGTGGGAGCCGAGCATCCAGTTGAAGAGCAGGATGCCGTCGCCGTACTCGTTGGCGGTGAGCCATTGGACGGACGTGTCGGCGTAGGTGTTGCCGTCCGCCTGGCGGAGGTTGATCGTGGTGCCGCCCCAGCCGTCGCGGAGCGCGGCGAAGTAGGGGTCGTCGTTCGACGGGGCCTCGCCCCAGAACGGCACGGTGATCTCGTAGGTACCGCTGCCCGATGCGACCTCGGTGACGCCCTCGACCGGCTCGGGGTACGAGGTGAACGCCGACGGGTGGTTCGGCGGCTCGCCGACCAGGTCGGGCTCGGCCGGGAGCGGCCATTCCTTGTACTCGGGGAGGAAGTCGAAGCCCTCGGTCTGCTGGGTGGAGCCTTCGCCGGTCTTCAGGTCGGAGCAGGCGGCCGCGAAGGGGAGTCCCGCGGCGCCGATCGCGCCGAGCCCGGCGACCTTGAAGAGCGAGCGGCGTCGCACCGGCTGTGCGGAAGAGGAGTCGGGCACGTCATCGGCCTTTCACTAGTGCTGCCGCGAAGGGTGGCCCGGCAGCGAGGGATCTATAAATTTGGATATGCCTTCAAACAAACGATAGTGAGGTAGGTGCCCCGAGGCAAGACTTCAAGGGCTTAAAGATCAGATGAATCCTGAGCAATATGAGAACGATGCCAAGTCGTTACCTGGAAAACGCTGCCATAACGCATGGGCGACCACGAGATCACCCTGGATACATCTGACCTCTCCTATCGCACTTCGAAGATCCGCGCGGCCGGACCGGCGGGCACTCGGACCACCGGCGCCCCGCCGTCCTCGCGGACCTGCCAGTGCGGCAACGCGAACGGATAGACCTGTTCGAGCCTCCGACCGGCCAGGCCCGGCAGCGCGACCTCGGCGGCCCCGCCGCGCGACCACACCGCCAGCAGCGACCGGGAGTCCGCTTCGAGCTGGAGCGCCACGACCTCGTCGTCCCAGCCGGGCAGCCCGAGCGGCCACGCCGGCGTCGAAGCGGCGATCAGCTGCCGCCAGTCCTTGTGCAGCGCCACCGCTTCATGCACCAGCGCGAACTGCTCCGCGCTGAGCTCGTTGAGGAAGCCCGAGAGGTAGGTCCGGCCCATGACGCCCGCCGTCATCGCGAACGCCGTCTCCTCCAGGCTCATCGACGCCGCCGGGTACGCCCAGTTCCCCGCCTGCTCCGGCAGGACGCTCGCGGGCGCGGCCGCGGCGATCGGCGCGTACAGGCGGAAGTCCTGCTGGTCGCTCGTCGACTGCAGGTGCGCCACCGAGAGGATGCCGTAGTCCATCCGCATCGCGCCCGAACCGCAGTTCTCGAACAGCACGTGCGGGTGCCGGGCCTGGACGCCCTGCAGCCATTCCCGGAAGGCCCGGGAGTGCCCCAGGAGCCCGGCCCCCGGCGCGGTCGCGTCCACATCGGTCCCGACGCCCGGGTTCGTGTTGTAGTCCAGCTTGAAGTACGCCAGACCGAACTCGTCGACGAGCCGGTCCACCGTCTCGTCCAGATGCGCGCGCGCCGCCGGGTGCCGCAGGTCGAGCTGGAAGTGCCCGCCCTCGCTGACGCGCCTGCCGAACCGCTGGAAGAACGCCTCGTCAGGCAGCCGCTTCGCCATCGGCGACTCCGTCCCCACGGCCTCGGGCTCGAGCCACAGGCCCGGCCGCATCCCGTTGGCGCGGATGGCGTCCACGAGCGAGAGCAGGCCGCCGGTGAACCGCCCCTCGGCCTCCCGCCACTCGCCCGCGTTCGTCCACCAGTCGCCCTCCATCGCCGCGAACCAGCCCGCGTCGATGCAGAAGTACTCCGCGCCCGCCGCGGCCGCCGCCGGGATGAGCGGCATCAGCCGCTCCGTCGTCGGCCAGCCCATGAGCGTGTTCATGAAGTCGTTGTAGACCACCGGAAGCCGCAGGTCGACCGCGCGAAGCTCGCGGATCGCCCGCCGGTAGCCGGTGAGCGCCGCGAACGCCGCGTCCCGCCCGCCGTCCGCCACGCACAGCCCCGCAGGCACGCTCTCGAATTCCTCGCCGGGGGCCAGCCGCGCCGCGAACTGGTGGTACAGGTCCGTCGCGCCGTGCACGCCCACGGTCACCGGGTCGCCCGTCTGAGCCACCTCCCAGTGCCAGCCAGCGCTCGTCTCCACCTGCCACGCCAGCGAAGGCCCGCCCGCGTTCACGAGCGCCCCGGTCGGCAGGAACGACCCGCTCGACCAGCTCCCGTGGCTGGTTACCGAGAACAACCCCCGCGAATACTGCTGGTGGAACGCCACATTCAGGTCCGGCAGCAGCTCCGCGAGCGGACGCTGGCGCCAGCGACCCTCGGCCAGCCACTCGCTCTCGCCCCAGAGCAGATCGTGCGCGCCGTCGGGGACCGCCACGAGCGCGGAGCTCACCGAGAGCAGCACGATCTCGTCGGTTCCGGTGTTGCGCACGGTGTGCCGGATCTGGAGGCCGGGCCCGGCAGCCCGGAACGCGCTGGAGACTTCGAGGCCGGACTCGTTGTCGCGCTGGCGGATGCGCAGCTCGCCGCCAGCGGCCTCATGGCCGGCGTACCGGAGCCGCGACCCGGCCGCCGAGTGCAGCAGGGCCTGGTTGTTGCGGTGGCGGTGGTCGCCCGCGGTGATGACGTCGACGATCTCCCAGGGCGCGGCGGCAGACGGCGCGTCCGGTCCGGTCGCCAGGCCGACGAGCCGGACGGGGCAGCCCTCGCGATGGTCGAACCGGAGGTGCAGCCCGGGACGGGCCCACTCGAAGCCCGGTTCACGGTCGCTGGGTGCGGCGGCTTCCATCAGAACACTCCAGTATGGATTGAGAAATCAACATGAATGAACACATCAACCTAGCCCGAAGCCCTCGCGAAATCAAGGCGTTGAGAGGCCCAAAGGCTGGATGAATCTAGGTAAGCGTTGACAAATTTTCGGAAACTATTCGCGCAAATCGCTATAAAACGGTTATTTCTTCCAGGACATCGAGCCTGCTTCGAAAAATTGGTTGGATCTTTCCTTAACCTGCGTAACTGATAGACCGACTAGAAATTTTAGTTTTATCGGCCGACCAAACATTGACAACGGCCCAATGCGCATTGCAGTATTTCCATATCTCGCCCTTCGGCAATCCGGTCCGGCGGCGGGAGCCCGGCATCCACCCGACGCACCAGCCCCGCGGCAGCGCCGCGGACCGTCCCAGGTGCGCAGAAAAAGGGGAAACTCCTTTGATACGCAAGGCAATGAGGCTGCTCCTGGCAGCCCCGGCCGCCCTCTCCCTCATGGCCGTCCCGGCTGCCTCACAGGCCGAGGAGCCTGTGGTGGCGACCCTCGACGCCCAGGAGATCGTGGCGGCGATGCAGCCCGGCTGGAACCTCGGCAACTCCTTCGACTCCGCGTGCTGCGGCCCCGACGAGACCTCCTGGGGCAACCCGCGGACCGACGCGGGGCTGCTGGAGTCCCTGCGCGAGCAGGGCTTCAACTCGATCCGCATCCCCGTCAGCTGGGGCAACAACACCGGCGAAGCGCCGGAGTACCAGGTCGACCAGGTGTACATGGACCGCGTCCAGGAGGTCGTGGACCTGGCCCTCGACGAGGGCTTCTACGTCATGATCAACATCCACCACGACTCGTGGCAGTGGGTCAAGGACCTGCCCGCCAAGCACGACGAGGTCATGGCCCAGTACGACGCGATTTGGACCCAGATCGCCGGCACCTTCCGGGACTACCCGCAGGAACTGGTCTTCGAGCCCATCAACGAGCAGTCGTTCGAGGGTGCCGCGAACGCCGAGGAGCAGTACGCCTACCTCGGTGAGCTGAACGCCTCGTTCCACGAGATCGTGCGCGAGTCCGGCGGCAACAACGCCGACCGGCTGCTCGTGCTGCCGACGCTCTACACCGGAGCCGACCAGGGCGCCATGGACGCCCTTGCCGCGCAGATCGAAGCGCTCGACGACCCGATGCTGGCCGCGACCACGCACAACTACAGCTTCTGGCCCTTCAGCGTCAACATCGCCGGGTACCCCGAGTACAACGAGGAGGTGCAGGACATGCTCGTGGAGAACTTCCAGAGCCAGGTCGACACCTTCGTCTCCCAGGGCATCCCGGTCATCATCGGCGAGTACGGCCTCCTCGACGGCTACGAGACCCGCGTCGAGCGCGGCGAGGTCCTCAAGTTCTTCGAGCACTTCGGCTACCTGGCCCGCACCACCGGCATCACCACGATGTGGTGGGACAACGGCACGCACTACGACCGCTTCCTCCACAAGTGGCGCGACCAGGAGCAGTTCGACTACATCTCCAGCGCCTGGGAGACCCGCTCCGGCACGGCCTCCTCGGACCTCGTGTTCGTCGAAGCCGGGAACAAGGTGCAGGACGAGACGGTCACGCTGAACCTCAACGGCCTGGACTTCAGGGCCCTGTACTTCGGCAACACGAAGCTCAAGGCGGGCAAGGACTACGTGCTGGAAGGCACCACGCTGACGCTGAAGCGGAAGCTCCTGGAGCGCATCCTCGGCGACCGCGAGGTCGGGACCAAGGCGCAGCTCTCGGTGCGCTTCTCCGCTGGCATGCCGTGGAAGCTCAACGTCGTCAATGCGGCCGACACAGTGCTGTCGGACGCCACCGGTACGACTGCGGGCCTTGAGATCCCCGCTTCGTTCAACGGCGACGTGGTCTCCACCATGGAGTCGAAGTACGCGGACGGCACCAACGCCGGGCCCGCCGACTGGACCGCGTTCCAGGAGTACACCTACTCGTACAAGCCCGACTACAAGAACGGCGTGTACAAGCTCACCAAGGTGTTCCTGGAGTCGCTGCGCGACGGCGAGGCGGTCACGCTGACCGTCCACTTCTGGAGCGGCAAGACCCTCCAGTACACCGTGACCCGCACCGGCGACACCGTCACCGGCACCGCGGTCTGAGGGTCTACCCCCGGGACAGGGGCGGCGCGCTCGCGCGCCGCCCCGTTCGCGGGCCCGGGCTCTGGGACAGTGCGTCCGGAGTGTTGACCAAGCGATGCGCGACGCCTACCGTGAAGGTTCACGGAAACCGTCTCAAAGGAGTTGCGATGCGCGAAGAGGCGCAGCAGAGCGAGGCGCGGACTATCGCGCTCGACCGGCCCGCCGAGGGCTTCCACGAGACGTTCCTGCTGGGGAACGGGGCCTTCGGGGCCACGTTCGGCGGCGGCCGGGGAGTGGAGGAGTTCGACCTGAACCTCGACACCGTCTGGTCCGGCGGGCCGGGCGGAGGAGCGAGGCACGAGGCACCGGCCGGTGCGCTGGAACAGCTGCGGGAGGCGGTCGCGGCAGGCGACCACGCCACGGCCGACGCCCTCGCCCGCGAACTGCAGGGACCGGGCTGGACCGAGTCGTACCAGCCGCTCGGACGGCTGCGGTGGACCTGGGGGACAAGCGAAAGCGACCCCGGGCGAGGGTCGGCGGGGGCCGCCGGCAATGCCGGGGTCGGCGGCACGGTCCTCGCGAGGGTCCCGGAAGGTGTGCGCGGCGCTGGGCGGGACGCCCACGGCGGCGGCGCGAACCGATCGACGGAAGCGCCGGTCGTTCTCGGTCGTTATCGCCGGTCGCTTGACCTTGCCTCCGCTACCGCCCTCGTCGAAGTCGGCCCCGAATCCATGGCCGCCTTCGTGAGCGCCCCTGACGGCGTACTCGTCGCCGAAGCGCACGGTAGCGGCTCAGGGGCCGTCGACTTCCTCTCGCCCCACCCCGGCACCGACATCACCCGGTTCACCGCCGACGGCGCCGACTGGCTCGTCGCCACCGGCCGCGCCCCGAGCACCGCCCTGCCGAACTACGTCGACGACCCCGAACCCGTCCGATACGACCCCGAGCACCCAGCGGCGGACGGCACGGTCGCGGCAGGGATGGGCTGGGCCGTCGTCGCGGCCGTGACCGGCCCGCCCGGCTCGCGCCGCCTGATCGCCTCGGCCGCCAGCGGCTTCCGGGGCCACCGCAGACGCCCCAGCGCCGACCTCGCGGCCCTCGCCGTCGAAGCCACCGTCCTCGTCCGCGAAGCGCTCGACACCAACGGGGACACCTTGCGGCAGCGGCACATCGACGACTACACCGCCTACTTCGACCGCGTCCGCCTCGACCTCACCGCCTCCGGCGACCCGGCCGCGTCCGCCGCACAGCGCTACTTCGACTACGGCCGGTACCTCCTCATCTCCTGCAGCCGCCCCGACACGCAGGCCGCGAACCTCCAGGGCATCTGGAACACCGACGTGCGCCCCGGCTGGAGCTGCAACTACACCGCGAACATCAACGTCGAGATGAACTACTGGGGCGCCGAGGCCGCCGGGCTCCCCGAACTCGCCGAACCGCTCTTCGACCTCGCCCGCGACCTCGCCGAAGCGGGCGCGGGCACCGCGACCGACGTCTACGGCGCGAACGGCGCGACCGCCCACCACAACACCGACATCTGGCGGTTCACCGCCGCCGTGCACGGCGAACCCCAATGGGCCAACTGGCAGTTCGGCCTCGCCTGGATCGCCGCGCACCTCGGTGAACGCCTCGACTACGCCTGGTCCGACGAGTTCGCCGAGAAGACCGCCCTGCCGGTCATGCGCGCCGCCACCGCCTTCGTGCTCGACCAGCTCGTCGAAGACCGGGACGGCACCCTCGTCGCCAGCCCCTCGACCTCACCTGAACACCGGTTCCTGGACGGCGCCGATACCGGCTGCGTCACCGCCGGGTCCACTCTCGACCAGGAGCTCACCGCCCAGACCCTCGACCGGTACCTCCGCCTCGAACCCGACGGCGACCTCGCGACCCGCGCCCGCCTCGCGCGGACCTGCCTCAAACTCCCCGGCATCGACCCCGAAGGCCGACTCCGCGAATGGGCGAACCCGCTGCTGCCCAGCGAACTCGACCACCGGCACCTCTCCCACCTCTACGGCGTCCACCCCGGCACCCGGATCACCGAGACCGCCGCGCCCGCCGAGTTCGAGGCCGCCAAGCGAGCCCTCGCCTACCGGCTCGAGCACGGCAGCGGCTACACCGGATGGAGCCAGGCCTGGGTGCTCTGCCTCGCCGCGCGCCTGCGCGACGCGGCACTCGCCGAGCGCTCGATCGGCGTGCTCGTCAACGAGCTCAGCTCACCGTCCCTCATGGACCTCCACCCGCACGGCGGCTGGCCCGCCGGGGTCGTCTTCCAGATCGACGGGAACCTCGGCGCGGTCGCCGGGCTCGCCGAACTGCTCCTCCAGAGCCACGACGGCGCGCTCTCGCTCCTGCCGACCCTCCCCGGCTCCTGGAGCGCCGGAACGGTGTCCGGCCTGCGCGCCCGCGGCGAAGCCGCCGTCGACCTCGCGTGGTCCGGCGGCCGGCTCGACCGCGCGAGCATCCGCTGCGGCAGCGACCGCGACCTCGTGATCGAATTGGAAGCCGACCTTCGCTTTCGCGTCACCGACGACGCGGGCGCCCCCGTCCCGACCGCGCCGGCCGGGCCCGCGCCGTCCGGCCGGACGCGCTGGCGCTGGCCCGCATCGGCGGGCGCGGCCTACGAGGTGCAGGTCGGCCAGGCGATCGACGCGGACGAGTGGAACGTTGAAGGGAAGACCAGTGGCTAAACGGGTGACGATCCTCGATGTCGCAGCCGAGGCCGGGGTGTCGCGGCAGACCGTGACCCGGGCGATGAACGACATGGGCGACATCAACGAGGCGACCCGCCGGAAGGTCCTGGAGGCCGCCGAACGCCTCGGCTACCGCCCGAGCCGCCACGCGCGCAGCCTCGTGACCCGGCAGAAGACCCACGCGGTCGGACTGTTCGTGGCCTCGTTCCGCAACCCGTACTACACCGACATCGCCGGGGACATGCTCGAAGGGGCCGCCGCTCGCGGCTGGCAGCTCATCATGGCCTCCGGCGACTCGGAACTCGAAGCGCTCGCCCTCTTGTCCACGCAGGTCGACGTCGTGATCGGGCATTTCAGCCACCCCGACGAGGAGCTGCTGAAGACCTCGCGCGGCGTGCCCGTGATCCGGCTGGAGGAGGCGAGCGCGCTCCCCGGGGTCCACTCGGTCGAGATCGACCTCAGATCCGGTCTGCGGGACGCGATCCGGGAGCTGCGCGAGCGGGGCTCGCGCAAGTTCGGGATGGTCGAGTCCGCGTACTCGATGCGCCACCACGGGGTCTACGGGCCCTCGCCGCGGCGCGGCTGGTTCGAGGAGGAGGTGGGCGACCAGCTCACCTGCGTCGTACCGGGGGAGGAGTCGATCTCCGGCGGCGGCCGGGCCTTCGCCGACCTGATGACCCTCGCCCCCGACACGGACACGGTGCTGGTCTTCAACGACCTCATGGCGCTCGGCGCGGTGCACAGCGCGCACGTGCTCGACATCGACGTCCCCGGCGACGTGAGGATCGTCGGGATAGACGGCCTGGCCCTCGGCGAGGCGGTCGAGCCGCAGCTGAGCACGATCGCGCTCGACCGGCAGGGGTTGACCACGAACACCCTTGACATCGTGGAGGTCCTGGCCAAGGCCGATTTCGCGAGGATCGACCCGGTCAACCGGGTCGTGCCCTCGAAGATGCTCTGGCGCCAGTCGGCCTAGCGGCCCTGGTCGGGCCGTAAGGCACCGCGACCGAATCGAAATCCTACAGGATATTGACAGGGGCTGATCCGGTCCTTTACCGTGAACCTTCACGGGAATTCCCGTGAAGGTTCACGGTCCGGGCATTGTCGCGAAGGAGCGGTCATGAAATCGAGGCAGCCGAGGCGCCCTCTCAAGGGACGCAAGGCGAGAGCGGGGGTCCGATGACCGCCGTGGCAGAAGCGCCGACCCCGGTAGCGGCCGAGCGGAAGCAGCGGACGCCGCGCCGGAGCAAGACCCTCGGGCGCCGCATCCGCCGCCACTGGCAGCTGTACGTCCTGATCGCGATCCCCTTGGCGCACTTCGTGGTCTTCAAATACATCCCGATGGCGAACTCGGTCATCGCGTTCAAGGACTACAACGTCGTCCAGGGCATCTGGGGCAGCCCCTGGGTCGGGATGGAGCACTTCCAGAACTTCTTCGGCAACCCCCTGTTCTGGAAGCTCATCCGCAACACCCTCATCCTGAGCCTCTACGCGTTCCTCGCGGGCTTCCCGATCCCGATCCTCCTCGCCCTCGCCCTCAACGAGGTACGGCGCCGCTTCTTCAAGCGGACCGTCCAGATGGTCACGTACGCACCGCACTTCATCTCCACGGTCATCGTGGTCTCGATGGCGATCCTGATCTTCTCGCCGCAGATCGGCCTGGTCGGCAAGATAACCGGCTTCTTCGGCCTGCCGGAGACCAACTTCCTCAACGACCCCGGCTTCTTCCGCCACCTCTACGTCTGGAGCGATGTGTGGCAGACCGCCGGGTACGCGGCGATCATCTACATGGCCGCGCTGGCGGGCATCGACCCGAGCCTCTACGAGGCCGCGCGTATCGACGGGGCGAGCCGCCTCCAGAAGATCTGGCACGTCGACCTGCCCGGCATCATGCCCACGGTCGTCATGGTCCTCATCCTCAGCGTCGGCGGCATCATGGCCGTCGGCTTCGAGAAGGCGTTCCTGCTGCAGAACCCGCTGAACCTCTCGCAATCGGAGATCATCTCGACCTACGTGTACAAGATCGGCCTGCTCAACGCCGACTTCAGCATGTCCACGGCCGTAGGGATGTTCAACTCCGTCATCAACCTGGTGCTGCTGCTCGCCGTGCACTTCACGGCCAAGCGGACCACCGGCTCCGGACTCTGGTGAAGGGAACCCCGATGGCACTCACCTCCTACGCCGAGACCGAGACCGACGAGGCCGCGCAGCCGCAGCCCAAGGGCCGCTCCCCGCGCCGCAGGTCCACCCACGTGCAGGACACCCTCGTCGACCGCGTCTTCATGGCAGGCGTCTACCTCCTGCTCACGACCTTCCTGCTCGTGATCCTGGTGCCGCTGGTCAACATCGTCGCCAACTCGCTCTCCAGCCCCGGAGCGGTCAACAGCGGCGAGGTCTTCCTGTGGCCCGTCGACTTCACGCTCGTGGGCTACCAGACCGTCCTGAGCGACCCGGCGATCCTGCGCGGCTTCATGAACTCGTTCATCTACACGGTCGGCGGGACCCTGCTCAGCCTCGCCCTCACCGTCGCGATCGCCTACCCGCTCTCGCGCCGCCAGTTCGTGGGCCGCAAGACGATCATCACCGGCATCCTCTTCACGATGCTGTTCGCAGGCGGCATGATCCCCATGTACCTGGTGGTCCAGTCCCTCGGGATGCTGAACACCCGCTGGGCGCTCATCGTGCCCGGCGCGATCGGGGCCTGGCAGGTCCTCATCGCCATGACCTTCTTCCAGAGCCAGATCCCCGACAGCCTCTACGAGGCCGCCGAACTCGACGGCGCCAGCGACTTCCGCATCCTGTGGTCGGTGGTCCTGCCGCTGTCGAAACCGCTCCTCGCCGTCATCGCGCTCATGTACGCCGTCGGCACCTGGAACTCCTATTTCGACGCGCTGATCTACCTGCGCGACCCCGAACTCCACCCGTTGCAGCTGGTACTGCGGAACATCCTGATCCTCAAGACCCAGACCAGCGGCCTCTCGGCCTCCGAGCAGCTGGAAATGCAGCAGGTCGCAGACCTGATGAAGTACGCCCTCATCGTCGTCTCGACCGTCCCCGTCCTCCTCGTCTACCCGTTCGTCGCGCGCCACTTCACCAAGGGCGTGATGATCGGCGCCGTGAAGGGCTGATCCCTAAGGGACACACCGGCACTGGTCCGACCTCTCAATGAAGAAAGGCACACCTCCAATGCAACGCAAACTACTGGCGGCGACAGCCGCAGCAGCGAGCTTCGCCGTCCTGGCCGGCGCACTCGCCGGCTGCTCGAAGGAACCCGAGACCTCGCCCGACGGCGTCATCACGCTCTTCGCCCCGCAGTGGCCGGATGACGACCTCGACAAGAACGCCTTCACCAAGCACCTCGAAGAGCAGTTCGACGTCGACCTCCAGTTCGAGACCACCACCTACGACGGCGGCCCCGCGGCCGAGAAGCGGCAGATCTCCCTCGCCAGCGGCGACTACCCCGACGCCTACATGCTGGTGCCGTGGGTGACCCAGTTCAGCCGCGCCGAACTCGAGCAGCTCGGCTCCCAGGGCGTCATCGTCCCGCTCGAAGACCTCGTCGCCGAGCACGCCCCGAACATCACCGCGGCCTTCGACAAGGTCCCGGACTACCAGGCGCGCGCCTTCAACAACGACGGCGTCCTCTGGGGCCTGCCGCAGTGGAACGACTGCTTCCACTGCTCGTACAGCTCCAAGCTCTGGATGAACCAGAGCTGGCTCGACGCGGTCGGACTCGCCCAGCCCACCACCCCTGAGGAACTGCGCCACGTCCTGGAGGCCTTCAAGACCCAGGACCCGAACGGGAACGGCCAGGCCGACGAGCTGCCGCTGGTCGGCGCCGTCGGCAACCCGATCCTGCCGTACCTGATGAGCCCCTTTGCCTACTCGGGCGGATTCGACACCACCGGCGGCATCCCCGCCTCGCTCGCGGCCGACGGCGACAACGTCGTCCTCCAGCCCTCCACCGACGCGTGGCGCGACGGCCTCACCTACATCCGCGAACTCTGGGAGGACGGCCTCATCGACGACGGCGCCTTCACCCAGAACGGCGAAGCGCTCGACGTGAAGGTCAACAACCCCGACGCCGTCATGGTCGGCGCGTTCACCGGTCAGCAGCCCCCGGGCAATATGGACCTCGACGACCGCAACTTCCAGTACGACGCCGTCCCGCCCCTCACCGGCCCCAACGGCAACGTCGTCTCCTGGTCCGGCGGCGGCGCCCCGGCCGCGTCCTTCGTGATCACGAACCGCGCCAGCGAAGCCAAGCAGCAGAAGCTGATCGAGATCATGGACTACATCTACACCTACGACGGCCACCTCCTCGGCGAGTTCGGCACCGAAGGCGTCAACTGGGCCAAGCCCGAAGCGGCCGACGTCCCGCTCGACGAGACCGTGCCCGCGCTGTTCAAGACCCTGACCCCGCCCGAGGGCGAAGGCAAGAACACCGCCTGGGGCGCCATGGCCCAGTACTTCAGCGACGCCGAGTTCCGCGGCGGCCAGACCGTCCCGACCGACGTCTACACCAAGGAAGGCTACGAACGCCGCCTGTTCGAGGCGTCCGTGCCCTACTCCGAGGCCGACAAGAGCCAGGCCTTCCCGTACTGGGAGGTCTCGGTCACCGGTGACGAGTCGAAGGAGCTCTCCACGCTCCAGACCAACATCGAGACCTTCCTCGCGCAGGCCAACGCCGAGTTCATCACCGGCATCCGCGACATCCGCGACGACGCCGCCTGGGCCTCATTCCAAGAGGAGCTGAACGGCTTCGGCGGCGACCGCTACGTCGAGATCTACCAGAACGCCTGGGACGCAGCGAAGTAGCGAGTCCCACCGCGACGGGCCGCCCGCGCCACCACCGGGCGGCCCGCCACCCCACCCAGCCCAGAAAGGCACCCACCGCATGATCCGCGAACAGCGCTTCATCAACCACGACTGGACCTTCGCGTACGGCGAACACCCCGGAGCCGAACTGGCGCAACCGGAAGCGGGCTGGTTCGATGTCGGCCTGCCGCACACCTTCGACCTCCCCGACTTCCGAGAACAGCACTTCTACGTCGGCCACGGCTGCTACCGGCGCACCCTCGAGATCAGTCCGGAATGGATCGGCCGGTGGATCGCCCTCGAATTCATGGGCGTCTTCCAGACCTGCGAGGTCTACGTCAACGGCCGCCTCGCGGTCCGCCACGAAGGCGGCTACACCCCCTTCACCGCCGACCTCTCCAACCTCGTCAAAGCCGGCGAGAACGACGTCTTCATCCGCGTCGACAACAAGTGGAACGCCCGCCTCGCCCCCCGCGCGGGCGACTACAGCTTCAACGGTGGCATCCACCGCGACGTCAGCCTCATCGTCGCCGACCAGGTCCGCATCGACTGGTACGGCATCAGTGTCACCACCCCCGAGGCCGGCGCCGACCACGCGAGCGTCGCCGCCGCCGTCACCGTCGTCAACGACGAGCGCCGCCCCGTCACCGCCGCAGTCGCCGCCGTCATCGCCGACCCCGCCCGGCACCCGGTCGCGCGCATCGAGACCGTCTACGTCACGATCCCCGCCCGCTCCACTGTGGTCGTCGACCTCGAAGCGGGCATTGAGGACCCCCTCCTGTGGCACCCCGACCACCCCCACCGCTACAGCCTCACCGCCTCGGTAGCCGTCGACGGCATCGCCCGCGACACCCAGACCACCCGCTTCGGCGTCCGCTGGTTCGAGTTCACCGCCGACAGAGGCTTCTTCCTCAACGGCGAACACCTGGACCTCCACGGCGCCAACGTCCACCAGAACCACGGCGGCTGGGGCGACGCCGTCACCCGCGCCGGCATCCACCGCGACATCAAGCTCATCAAGGACCTGGGGATGAACATCATCCGCGGCTCCCACTACCCCCACCACCCCTACTTCGCCGAGGAATGCGACCGCCAAGGCGTCCTCTTCTGGTCCGAACTCCACTTCTGGGGCATGGGCGGCGAGAGCGTCGAAGGCTACTGGTTCGCCTCCGCCTACCCCGTGGTCGAGGCCGACGAGGCCGACTTCGAGGAGAGCCTGCGCCGGGCCCTGCGCGAAATGGTCCACACCCAGCGCAACCACCCCAGCATCATCACGTGGAGCATCGGCAACGAGGCGTTCTTCAGCGACGAGCACGTAATGGACAAGGCGCGGGCGCTCACCGTCGAGCTCGTGGCGCTGGCGAAGGCGCTGGACCCGTCCCGCCCGATCGCGGTGGGCGGCGTGCAGCGCGGAGGCTTCGATGTGCTCGGCGACATCGCCGGGTACAACGGGGACGGGGCCGAGCTCTTCCACGATCCGGGTATTCCCAACCTCGTCTCGGAATACCACGGCGTGCAAGGGCGCGGCCCCGGTACGTACGAAGTGCAGTGGGAGCACGGCGTCGAGGCCGACTACCCGTGGCGCTCGGGCAAGATCCTGTGGTGCGGCTTCCACTACAAGTCCATTGCGGAGGGTGCGGGTCTGCAGGGGGTCGTGAACTACTTCCGGCTGCCCCGCCGCTCGTACTGGTGGTACCGCAAGCAGCTGCGCGGCATCGAGCCGCCGGTGTTCCCCGAGCCCGGTCGGGCGGTCGCGCTGCGGCTCCGTGCGGACGCGGAGCGGATGCCCACCGACGGCACGGGCGACGTGCAGCTGATCGTCGAGATGCTCGACGAGCACGGGAACCACGTGCTCGACGACCGGCCGGTCACGTTGACGGTGGTCGAGGGCGAGGGGCTGTTCCCTTCGGGCCGTTCGATCACGCTCTCGCCGGAGACGGACAGCGTCTCGGACGGTGCGGGCGCGATCGAGTTCCGCTCGTATGTGCCTGGCCCGCAGCGCATCCGGGCCCGCTCCGAGGGCCTGGCGGACGCCGAGGTCACGGTGATCGCGGAAGGCGAGGAGCGGCCTGCGCGGACGCGGCCGTTCCGCCACGCCGAGCCTGCACCGTCGGTGATGTTCGCGCCTGAAGGCAGCGGCATGACCTCGCTGGTCCAGTACCGCCCAGTCGCGGTGAGCAGCGCCGAGCCGGGGTACGAGGGCGGCCACGCGACGCTCTCGGGCACCGGCCGGTTCTGGCGGGCCGCGACCCGCGAGCCGGGGGAGTGGATCTCCGCGAACCTGGAGTTCGAGTACGACATCAAGCAGGTCGAGATCGCGTTCGCCGAGCCCGCCGCGCACCCGTGGGTGCTGGAGTCCAGCGGCGACGGCCGCGAGTTCACGGTGCTGCACGAGGGCGCTCCGGACGCGGACACGCTGTTCACGGTCGTGGAGTTCGCGAAGCACCCCGCGCGGTACGTGCGGATCTCCTTCCCCGACAAGCCGATCGACGTGGAAGAGATCCGCGTCCACTAGACCTCTGGTGCTGGACGCCGTCACCGGTGTAGATCGCCACCCCGGCAGTTTCCGCAGATGTTGAGATATATATCGAACTCGATGTTTACCTGAAGAAGAAACCCGCCATGCACCGCTCATCGGCAGTCGACGACGACCGCCGCCACTACGACGGCCGCGTGTGGGTCGCGCAGTGGCGGGCGAACAACCAAGGTAAGCGCCTGTTTGGCGGGCACGGTCTCACCCTGTTAAGGGTTCAGGGGCGGCACCCGCACGGGCGCCGCCCCTGAACCCGTTCTCCGAAGTGCTCCTTGCCGGGTCCGCTCAGGGGCGCACCGGCTCCCAGGGGACCGGGGCGCTGAAGCCCGCGCCGAGGAGGCGGGACAGGTTCCAGTAGTCGTCGTCCACGGGTTCGTGGTCGGCGAGGAGCATGCCGGCGGGCGGGAACGCCCGGCCGGGGCGCAGTTGCGCGATCGCGACGAGGTTGCCGCGATCGGCTCCGTCGCCGTCCATTGCGGCCAGTGCGGCGCGCAGCGCCGGTCGGAAGGTGCCCTCCTCCCACAGCCCTTCGATCTCGTCGAGCTCCACGGTGACGAACCGCCCGGGTGCGGCGGCGACGGCCTGCCGAAGCATCGCGGCGTGGTCGTCAAGGGGCCCTTCGGCTTCGAAGAGCCGGTTGAGCACGGGGAGGGCGGCGTCGAGCTGGGCGAGCGCGCGGTCCTTGGCGGCGAGGGGCGCGACGGCTTCGACGACCTCGTCCTCGTCCTCCTCGTCGGTCTCGGTGAACTCGCCGGTGGCCTCGTCGAACTCGTAGAAGACGGCGTCCGGGTCGGCCTCGATCAGGATGGTCTGCGTCCGGAGGTCCGCCGGGCGGAACAGGGCGAGCCACAGGAGCGGGACGCAGCGCACGTCGTAGGCGACGACACCGGTGTCTGGTTCGAAGGCCTCCACTGTGGTGGAGGGGTAGAGGGAGTCCTGATCGGTGGTGCAGAGGTACGAGGAGTTCGGCATGGCCGCAGCCTATCGGGCGCCGCTGACGCCGCGCGGGTTCAGCGGGCGGGCGGGGCGGTGCTGGCGCGCAGGATGAGTTCGGTGGCGATCTCGACGCGGCGCTTGGCCGGGGTGCGGCCCGCCGCGAGGTCGAGGAGGGTCGCGGCGGCGGTGGCGGCCATGTCGCGCAGCGGCTGGCGGACCGAGGTGAGCGGCGGGATCATCCACTTCGCCTTCGGCAGGTCGTCGAAGCCGACGACGCTGAGGTCGTGGGGCACGCGCAGGCCCAGTTCGGCGGCGGCGTGGTAGACGCCGAGCGCCGAGCCGTCGTTGCACGCGAAGATCGCCGTGGGCGGGTCGGGGAGGCGCAGGAGGACGCGGGCGTGGTCGCGGCCGTCCTCGATCTGGAATTCGCCCAGGCAGACCAGCGCCGGGTCGACGGGGACCCCGGCGAGGTCCATCGCGGCGCGGAAGCCGTCGAGGCGGGCGCGGCCCGCGAGGACCCGTTCGGGCCCGGTGATGACGGCGATGCGGCGGTGCCCGAGTTCGAGGAGGTGCCTGGTGGCCTCGAGGCCGCCGTTCCAGTTGCTGGTGCCCACGGACGGGTCGTCGTGGCCGGGCTCGCCGGTGGGGTCGACGGCGACGATCGGGATGTCCCTGGCGCGCAGGCGCTCGCGCTGCTCCTCGGTGACGCCGCAGAAGACGGGGATGACGCCGACGGGGCGGCGGGCCAGGACGTCCTCGACCCAGCCGCGGCCGGGGATGTGGCTGCCGCCGAGCTCGGAGACGACGACGCCGAGGCCGTTCGCTTTAGCGACGGCGCTGACGCCGTTGATGACCTCGACCGGGTAGAGACCGCGGACCTCGTGGAAGACCACCTCGATGAGCGGGGCGGGGCGGGAGGGGCGCTTCTGGCGGCGGTACCCGTGCTCGCGGATGAGCGCTTCGACGGCCTCGCGGGTCTCGGGGGCGACGTCGAGGCGGCCGTTGACGACCTTGGAGACGGTCGCGACGGAGACGCCGGCGTGCTCGGCGAGCTGCGCGATCGTGAACGGGCCGACCTGTGGGGCGGGGTCGGCGGCGGTGTCGGGGGAGGAGGTCATCCGTGGAGTCTAGCTGCGGTTGCGTCGATAGTTTCGCGACGATACCGGTTCCACACTTGACAGGGATCGAGAGTTATCGATAACTTGTACTCGGAAGTTTCGATTTATGGAGCGAAACTTTCGGGCATCACGGGACGGTCGGCGCCGCTGAGCGATACCGAACCGGCCGTCCCTCCACCCACCCCGAAGGAAACCCATGCAGCGCAGGACCGTCCTGAACCTCACCGCCGCCGCGACCGCCACCGTCGCGGCGGGCCTGATCGCCCCGGCCCCGGCCACCGCCCGGCACGCACCCGCCAAGCGGTTCGCGATCGGCTGGCGCGAGTTCGCGTGGAGCCGCGGCACCCGCCGCCTCACCACCCGGATCTTCTACCCGGCCGCCGGCGCCCCCGGCGGGGAGCCCGTGAAGGACGCCCCGCTCGCGCCCGGGAAGTTCCCCGTCTGCGAGTTCAGCCACGGCCTCGGCGGCAACCCCGAGAGCTACGGCGTCATCAGCCGGCCCCTCGTCGAGGCGGGGTTCATCGTCCCCTCGCCCGTGTTCCCCACGACCACGACCGGGGCCGAAGGCAACATCGGCGACGTCTACAACGGCAACCAGTCCAAAGACGTCTCCGAAGTCCTCTCCCGCACCCTCGCCCTCGACGAGAAGGGCTCCGGCGACCCGTTCGAGGGCCGGATGCACCTGCGCAACGGCGTCGGCGCCGCCGGACACTCCCTGGGCGGCATGACCACCCACGGGCTCCTCACCGCCTGGCCCGACCCCCGCGTCACCGCCGCGATCCCGTTCGCCTGCGTCGACATGGGCGACCCGGACGGATCGGTCAGCGCCAAGACCCTGTTCGTCCACGGCGACCTCGACCCGATCTGCAAGTACCCGCTCGCCCGCCAGGCCTACAGCGAACTGGCGTCCCCGAAGGCCTTCATGACCCACACCGGCCAGGGCCACGACGAGTTCATCTGGAACGGACCCACCTACCCCCAGACCGTCGCCACCACCATCGACTGGATGCGCTGGGCCCTGTACGGCGACGACGCCGCCCGCGACCGCCTCGCGACCGACGCCTCCGGCGGCGGCATCGCCTGGGAAGCCGACCTCGGCTGAGGAGCACCATGAACTGGATCGACCACGCCCTCAAATACGAAGCCACCCGCCGCCGCCTGTTCGCCACAGGCGCGGGCCTAGCCGCCGGAGCCTCCTTGTTCTCCCCCTACGCGACCGGCGAAGCCGCAGCGCAGCAGACCACGTACGCGAACCCCGTCGTATGGCAGGACTTCGCCGACGTCGAGGTCGTCCGCGTCGGCGACGTCTTCTACATGACCGCCTCGACCATGCACTACTCCCCGGGCGCGCCGGTCCTGCGCTCCTGGGACCTCGTCAACTGGGAATTCATCGGCCACTCCGTGCCCCGGCTCGACTTCGGCGCGAAGTACGACCTCAACGGCGGCCGCGGCTACGTGCGCGGCATCTGGGCCTCGACGCTCGCCCACCGCCCCAGCGAGAACCGCTTCTACTGGCTCGGGCAGATCGACTTCGCCAAGTCCTATATCTACACCGCGACCAACGCGGCCGGGCCCTGGACCCGCCACGCGGAACTGCCCCGCGCCTACTACGACGCCGGGATGCTCGTCGACACCGACAACACCATGTACGTCGCCTACGGCAACACCCAGATCTCGGTCGCCCAGCTCTCCGCCGACGGCAGGACCGAGGTCCGCAACCAGCAGGTGTTCACCACGCCATCGAACATCGGCACCCTCGAAGGCGCCCGCTTCTACAAGATCAACGGCTCCTACTACATCTTCCTCACCCGCCCCGCCAACGGGCAGTACATTCTCAAATCCTCGTCCCCTTGGGGCCCTTATCAACTCCGGCAGGTCCTGCTCGACATGCCCGGCCCGATCCCCGGCGGCGGCGTCCCCCACCAGGGCGGCCTCGTCTCCACGCCCGGCGGCGCCTGGTACTACATGGCCTTTGTGGACGCCTTCCCTGGCGGCCGCATGCCCGCCCTCGCGCCGATCGACTGGACCCCGGACGGCTGGCCGCAAGTGCGCACGGTGAACGGCGCCTGGGGGCAGACCTACCCGTTCCCGAACCTCCCGCCGCGCCCGGTCGCCCCGCTCACCGGCGCGGACACGTTCACCACCGCCGCGCTCGCGCCCAAGTGGGAGTGGAACCACAACCCCGACAACACGAAATGGACCACCGGCTCGGGCCTCCGGCTCCAGACCGCCACGGTCACCGGCGACCTCTACGCGGCCCGCAACACCCTCACCCACCGCATCCAGGGCCCCGGTTCCACCGCCACCGTCGAACTCGACCTCGCGTCCATGAGGGACGGCGACCGCACCGGCCTGGCGATGCTCCGCGACTCCTCGGCGTGGATCGGCGTGCGGCGCGACAACGGCGTCCTGCGCACGGTCATGTGGGACGGGCTGACCATGGACGCCAACTGGAACACCACCAGTACCGGCACGCAGCGGGCGAGCGCCGACCTGCGCGGCACCCGGGTCTGGCTGCGCGCCAAGGCCGACATCCGCCCGGGCGCGGGCCGCCAGACCCAGTTCTCCTACAGCACCGACGGGTGGAACTTCGCGCCGCTCGGGCCCGCGTTCACGCTCAACAGCAACTGGACGTTCTTCATGGGCTACCGCTTCGCGGTCTTCAACCACGCCACACAGGCCCTCGGCGGCGCGGTCACGGTGCGGCGCTTCGAAGTCGCCGCCTCTTGAGTCCAACCCTCATGCCGGGCCTGGGCGAAACGTTTTCTCTCCGACATTCGCCCAGGCCCGGCCCACACTCCGGGAGTCCATGCCGCCGCCGGAGCGAAACGTTTTCCAAGTGTTAGGTTGCCTCGCATGGAACCCCTGAACTTTCGACACGAAGGCCGAACCATTCGCGGCACCCTCCACCTGCCGGAGCAGACCGGTGCCCCCGCCGTCGTGCTGTGCCACGGCTTCTCGGGCAACCGCACCGAGTTCGGCCACACCTTCGTGCGCCTCGGCAGGCGCCTCGCCGAGCGCGGCATCGCCGCCTACCGCTTCGACTTCGCCGGAGGCGGCGACTCCGACGGCGAGTACGGCGACATCACCGTCTCCGACCAGGTCTCGCAGGCCCTCGCCGCCCTCGACGCGGTCGCCGCGCAGCCCGGCGTCGACCCCGACCGGCTCTCGCTCCTCGGCATGAGCCTCGGCGGCCTCACCGCCTCGCTCGCGGCCGCGAAGCGCGAACTCCGGTCCCTCGCCCTGTGGGCCCCGGCCGCCGTCGCGGTCGACCAGGAGGTCACCCGCATCCGCCAGGCCACGATCGCCGAACACGGCTACGAGGACTTCGGCGGCACCCCGATCTTCAAGCGCTACGCCGACGACGCCGAGACCATCGACCCGTTCGCCGACGCCGCGGGCCACACCGGCCCCGTGCTCCTCGCCGTCGGCAGCGAAGACCACCTCTTCGGCCCCGACGTCTTCGACGGCTACGACGACCTCTACGGCGACCGGCTCGAGAAGCACGTGCTCGAAGGCGTCGGCCACGGCTTCGAAACCGTCCCCGCCCGAGAGCACCTCCTCGAACTCACCGAGGCGTTCCTTCTGCGCCACGCGTAAGCACGTCCTCGCGCCGGGCGCCGCCAGCGGCGGTGCGGGCATAGGGCATGCCCCTTCCCACCCGCATCCACCTCCGACCACCGGTGTAAATAAGACGACTCTCCCACAGGGGTCCGACACCCGGCGCGAGGCGATCGCTAGGCGACGGCCGTGGCCTCCAGTTCGACCAGTTGGCCCGGCACTGCCAGCCGGGCCACGCCGAGCATCGTGGTCGCCGGGGCCGCACCAGCCGCGCCGAGGCGGGCCGCGAGGACGCCGTAATGCGGGAACAGCTCGTCCACGTCCGTCGTGTAGACGTTGAGCCGCACCAGGTCCGCCAGCGACATCCCGGCCGCGCCGAGCACCGCCTCCACGTTGTCGAGGCTCAGCGCGAGCTGCGCGGCCATGTCGCCCTCATGCTGCGGCTTGCCGTCGGCGTCCATCGCCGTCTGCCCCGAGCAGTACAGGGTCCGGGTCGCACCCGAAACCAGCTCGCCCTGGTTGAAGCCCAGCTCGACCGACCACTGCACGGGGTTGACCGCGATTCGTTCCATCGTCACTTCGGTTCCATTCCTTGCGTACCGGACGGCCCATTACCGCCCTGAGGAAGAGCCTCGCAGCGAATCACGACATCTAGTGTCAGGTATTCCAGTACAGTTTCCGCATGCGCGCCGACCGACTGGTCTCACTCGTCCTCCTGCTGCGCCAGCGCGGCCGCATGACCGCCGACGCGTTGGCCGCCGAGCTGGAGGTCTCCACCCGCACCGTGCTGCGCGACATCGAAGCGCTCTCGACGGCGGGCGTCCCGGTCTACGCCGAACGCGGCCGACACGGCGGCTTCGAGCTCCTGCCCGGCTTCCGAACCGAGCTCACCGGTCTCAACCATGAAGAGGCCCTTGCCCTCCTGACGGCCGGGTCGGGTCGGGGCGACCAGGCGTTCGGACTCGAATCGGCACTCGCCTCGGCGATGCGGAAAGTCGTCGACGCCCTGCCCGCGAGCTACCAGGCCACCGTGGGGGACGCGGTCAGCCGGTTCCTCGTGGAACCTGAGACCGACCTGCTCTCGCGCAGGTCCGGGACCGAACATGTCACCGAACCGGTGATGCACGAGGTCCGGCGCGCGGTCCTCGCCGGGCAGCGAATCCGCCTCCACTACGCGGCGGCGGGGGAGGACCCGGAATGGCGCACAGTGGACCCGATCGGCCTGGTCACCGTGCGGGACAAGGCCTATATGCTCGCCACCCGGGACGGCGCGGACCGCACCTACCGCCTCTCGCGCTGCCTCGCGGCCGAGACACTGCCCGAGCCCGCCGAGCGTCCGGACAAAGTGGACCTCGACAGGATCTGGCAGGAGCGGTGCGCCCGGTTCCTCGCCGACGGGCATCTCCACGTCCACGTCCGGGTCGATCCGGCCCGCCGCGAAGACCTCCTGAACACGGCGGTCGCCGTGCGCGCCGAAGCCCCTGAGCCTGACGGGCGGCTGCGCCTCGAGGTCACCTACCAGGACGCCGAGCACGCCGAGTGGGCGCTGTGGCAGCTCGGCACGGACGCGGAAGCCCTCGCGCCGCAGTCATTGCGCGACGCGCTGCGCGAACGCGCCGCCGCGTTCGTCGTCCGCTACCGCTAGACCTGGAGCGGGTTCGGGGTCTCAAGCTCGCCGTTGTCGAGGAGCCAGCGCAGGGATTCGAGGACGGCCGCTTCGGGCTCGTACGCGGGGGCGTACCCCAGCAGGGTCTTGGCCTTCTCGATGGTGAAGCACTGGCTGCGGTCGAGGTGGCCCCAGGAGGCGTCGGCGTGGCCGTCGCCGACGGCCGCGCGGAACTCGTCCCAGGTCACGGTCTCGAGGGTCGCGGTCTGGTCGAACCATGCGGCGGCGATGTCCGCGTAGCCGCGCACGCTGAGGGCGGTGGGGGCGACGATGTTGAAGTCCTCGCCCGCGGCCGCGTCGCGGTTCTCGACGGCGAGTTCGAAGGCCTGGGCGAGGTCGTCGGCGTGGACGTGGTGCATCATCTCGGTGCCGCTGCCGGGCACCTGGAGCGGCCGCCCGCTCGCGATGGTCGACCACACGGCGGGGTCGAGGTTGCCGAGCGGGCCGATCGGGTGCCAGCCGGGCCCGACGATGTGGCCGGGGTGGATCGTGGTGGTGACGAGCCCGCCGGAAGCGGTCTCGGCCTTGAGCATCCGCGCGATGCGGTCCTTCTCGATCCCGTACGTGTCGAGCGGCGCTTCGGCCGAGTCCGAGCCCTCGGCGATCGGCAGCTTGCGGCTCTTGCCGTAGCGCCAGATGGAGCCGCAGTGGACGAGGTGGGCGACGCGGCCGCGCAGGGCCTCGACGAGCGCGGTCGCGGATTCGAGGGTGAAGCAGACGAGGTCGACCACGGCGTCGGGTTCGAGGGCGAGCACGGTCTCGCCGAAGGTGCCGTCGGCGTCCTGGCGCTCGCGGTCGGCGACGACCTGCCGAACGTGCTTCCATTCGGGCGCTTCGGTGTAGGCGCTGCTGGTGCCGCGGCTGATATTGACGACCTCGTGGCCGCCGCGCACGAGGCGGGGGACGAGGTAGGTGCCGATGTGGCCGGAGCCGCCGATGACGACGATCTTCATGGTGGTGCCCCCTTGAGTTCGCGACGCGCCGAAGTGTACCGGTACACGGGCCGGGTCGCCGCGGCCCCGCGCGATACGTCAGGCCGCCGACCCCTCGCGGTCGCGGAGCCCTGAGGATTCGAGGAAGTTGCGCAGGACCATGGCGGCGCCGCCGATGGCGGGGGCCTGGGAGACGTCGTCGGCGAGTTCGACGCGGACGCTGTGGACCTGCCGCATGAACACGGAGCGGTCGAGCACTTCCTGGATCGCGTCCCGGTAGCGCGGGCCGAGGTCGGCGAAGGCGCGCCCGGCGAGCACGACGCGGCCGACGTCGAACATGTTCACGAGTGAGACGGTGCCGACGGCGAGCATCTGCGCCGAGGCGTCGATGAGCGCGGCCGCTTCGGCGTCGTCGGCGAGGGCGGCCCGGCCGATGCGCATGAACGCGTCCAGCTGGTCGCCCTCGAGGTCGAGCCGCCCGGCCAGCCCGGGATGCTGCTTCGCGTTGCGCACCACCGCGTTCGGGCCGCCCACGATCTCGAGGCAGCCGCGGTTGCCGCAGCCGCAGGTCTCGCCGAGGGCGTCGACGGAGATGTGCCCGAGTTCGACGCCGTTGGAGGTCACGCCCCGGTAGGGGAACCCGTCGAGGATGACGCCGGAGCCGATGCCGCCGGACATGAACACGACCGCGAAGCTCGAGGCGGCGCTGCCTTGGGCCTGGACGCCGAGCCCGGCGGCGGTCGCGTCGTTCTCGATCCGCACCGGCAGGCCGGTGGCGGCCGCGAGCTCGGCCGCGAGCGGGTAACCGCGCCAGGCGGGGGCGGGGTAGTCGGTGAGGAGCAGGCCCGCGTCGCGGTCCTGCGGGCCGTGCGTGGCCAGGCCGATGCCGAGCACGCTGTCGCGCGGGACGCCCGAGTCCTCCAGGAGCGCTTCGATCCTCGCGGCGTAGTCGACCAGGACCGCGCCGGGGTCGCGGTCGCCGGAGCCGGGCATGGCCGTCTGCGCGACCACGCGCCCGGCGAGGTCGACGACGACGCCGAGCGCCGTGTACCGGTCGAACTGGAGGCCCACCATGTGCCGGGCGTCGGGCTGGAGTTCGAGCAGGCGCCGGGGCGTGCCCCGGGACGAGCGGGCGGTGCCGACCTCGTGGACCATGCCGAGCGCGATGAGCCGCCGCACGGCGTGGGTCATGGTCGCCTGCGTCAGACCGGTGGCCTCGGCGAGCTCCACGCGGCTGACGGTGGTGCGCTCGCGGACGAGGTCGAGCACCACGGCAAGCGTGGACATGCGCGTGTCCGAGCCGAACGCCCTCAAAGCGACCTCCTGAGCCTGGGTCCCTTCCAAGACCGATCCGCACCACCATACTGGCTCCCCGTGACCGGGCCTATCCGGTTTGGGGCGGATGGTGAAGCGGGACGAAACTTCTTCTTGACACGTTTAATTTAACGCGTTAATAATGAGCGCGGCGCCCGGAGCGGACGCCACCCCTCCCGTCCCGTGGAATCCCCTCCACGGTCCTGAAAGGACAACGATGTCTCCCAACCTCAGAAGGCGCAGCGCCGCGGCGCTGCTCGCGGGTGCCGCCGCGCTCGGCCTGCTCGCCACCGGCTGCTCCTCGGGCGGCTCCTCCGGTGGCGACACCTCCACGCTGATCGCCTACACCGGCCAGGCCGGCGACTACCAGATCAACTTCAACCCCTTCTCGCCCTCGCGGATCGGCGCGCTCGGCACGATCTACGAGCCGCTGTTCTTCAACAACAAGGCCGAGGTCTCCGATCCGGTGCCGCTGCTGGGCACCGAGTCGTCCTGGAACGAGGACGGCACCGTCCTCTCGGTGACCCTCCGCGAGGACGTGCAGTGGAGCGACGGCGAGGCGTTCACCGCCGATGACGTCGCCTTCACGTTCAACATGCTCAAGGCCAACCCCGCCATCAACACCGGCGGCTACGACGGCGAGGTCGCGGCCGTCGACGACACCCACGTCACCCTCACCTTCGCCGAGCCCTCGTTCGTGCGCGGACCCGACCTCCTCAACACGGCGATCGTCCCCGAGCACCTGTGGAAGGACGTCAACCCGGCCGAGGACGTCATGGAGAAGCCCGTCGGCACCGGCGCGTGGCTCCTCGACGACTTCAAGCCGCAGGCGTTCACGTACAAGGCCAACCCCGACTACTGGGGCGGCGAGCCCGCAGTGAAGCAGATCCGCTTCCTCGCGCTCTCGGGCAACCAGGCCGGGGCCGACGCGATCGCCGCGGGCACCATCGACTGGCAGACCGGCCCGATCCCGGACATCCAGAACACCAACAAGAACTTCCCGAACTACGACATGTACTCGCAGGCGCAGAACCAGATGGTCCTCTCCACCTGCTCGAGCGCCGAGATGGGATGCGAAGGGCCGCAGACCGACCCGGCCGTGCGCCAGGCGCTCTACTACGCGATGGACCGCGCGCAGATCAACAGCCTCGCGTTCATGGACACCGCCAGCGACATGTCGCCGACGTTCGCGCTGACCCCGAGCCAGGACTCCTTCGTCGCGGCCTCGGTCGCCGAGAAGACCGTGCCGCTTGACCCCGACACCGCCAAGGCCGCCGAGCTCCTCGAAGCCGCCGGCTGGGCCAAGGGCGACGACGGGATCTACGCCAAGGGCGGCGAGCGCCTGTCGCTCACCATCGAGGTCGTCACGGGCTGGACCGACTACATCACCGCCGTCGACACCATCACCTCGCAGGCGGCCGCGGCCGGGATCGAGATCAAGGCCGCGCAGTCCTCCTGGAACGAGTGGACGGACAAGAAGGGCAAGGGCAACTTCCAGCTCGCCATCGACTCGCTGTGGCAGGGCCCGATCGCCGACCCGTACTACCTCTACAACTACTTCTTCGACTCCACCTCGGGCGCGAAGGTCGGCGAGGCCGCGGGCAACAACTACTCGCGCTACGCCAACCCCGTGGTCGACGAGGCGATCCAGGCGCTCGTGCAGCTGCCGCTGGACGACACCGCCGCCCGGCAGCCGTACTTCGACACCATCCAGGCCGAGATCGTGCGCGACATGCCGTACATCCCGATCCTCACGGGCGGTACGACGAGCGTGTGGAACACCGCGAAGTTCACCGGCTGGCCCTCCGACGACGACCTGTACGCCTTCCCGGCGGTCTGGTCGGCGATGGACGCCGCCGAGATCTTCAAGCACCTCGAGCCGAAGGGGTAGCGGGGCCGTCGCCCCCGAAGGAGAACCGCATGAGCTACTTCCTGCGCAAAATCGGCTTCTACGCCGTCGCCCTGTGGGCCGCGCTGACGCTGAACTTCGCGATCCCCCGCATGCTCCCGGGCAACCCGGTCGACATCCTGCTGGCCAAGCTCCAGCAGCGCGGCGGCCAGATCACTCCCGAGACCAGGAAGGCGTATGCGCTCCTCCTCGGGGGCGACGACACCCAGCCGCTGTGGCGGCAGTACCTCGACTACCTCGGCAACCTCGTCCAAGGCGACCTCGGCGTCTCGGTCAGCTACTACCCGGCGCCCGTAAGCGAGGTGATCGGCCAGTCCCTGCCCTGGACCGTGGTCCTCGTCGGGCTGGCCACGGTCATCGCCGCCGTGCTCGGCGTCGCGCTCGGCGCGTTCGTCGGCTGGAAGCCGGGCACCTGGCTCGACTCCCTCATCCCCGCAACGACACTGCTCGCCGCCGTCCCCTACTTCTGGCTGGCGCTGCTGCTCACCTACCTCCTCGCCCGCGTCCTCGGCTGGTTCCCGCTGCAAGGCGGGTACGACGTGGTCCTCACCCCCGGCTGGAACTGGGAGTTCATCGCCTCCGCGATCGAGTACGGGTTCCTGCCCGCGCTCACCATCGTGCTGGCCTCCATCGGCGGCTGGCTCCTCGGCATGCGCAACATGATGGTCTCCACCTTGAGCGAGGACTACATCCTCACCGCCGAGGCGAAGGGCCTCTCGCCCGGCAAGATCCTGCGCTCCTACGCGTCCCGCAACGCCGTCCTGCCCTCCGTGGCCGGGTTCGCGATCTCGCTCGGCTTCGTCGTCTCCGGCTCGGTCATCACCGAGCAGGTGTTCTCCTACCCCGGTATCGGCGGGCGGCTCCTCGGCGCGGTGTCCAACAACGACTACGCGCTCATGCAGGGGCTCTTCCTCTTCATCACCCTCGCCGTGCTCGGCGCCAACCTCGTGGTCGACCTGCTGTACGGCCTGATCGACCCGCGCACCCGCGCCCGGTCCTGACGGGAGACGCACCATGACGAACCTGAAACCCACCAGCGAGCCCTCGGTCGCCGACAGCGCCGAACTGCTCGCCGAGACCTCCGCAGAGGCCGGACGCAAGCCGCGCGCGGGCTGGCGGATGCTCCTGCCCACCATGACCCCCTGGCTCGCGATCGGCCTCGGCCTCATCGGCGCCATCACCCTGTTCGGCCTCATCGGGCCGTTCCTCGTCGGCGACCCGCGGACCATCCGCGACATGGGCCTCACCCCGCCCTCGGCCGACTTCTGGCTCGGCACCACCCAGACCGGCCAGGACGTCCTCGCCCAGCTCGCCCACGCCACCCGCGGGTCGCTCCAGATCGGCGTCATCGTCGGCCTCCTCGCCACCGCGCTCTCGGCGTTCTTCGGCATCTACGGCGCCTACCGCGGCCGCGCCGTCGACGAGGCGTTCTCCCTGTTCACCAACGTGTTCCTGGTGATCCCCGGCCTCCCGCTGGTCATCGTGATCTCCGGGTTCGTCCCGGCCGAGAGCCGCGGACTGTGGACCATCGCCATCGTCCTGGCCGTCACCAGCTGGGCCGGCTCCGCCCGCGTCCTGCGCGCCCAGACCCTCTCGGTGCGCAACCGCGACTACGTGGCCGCCTCCCAGGTCTCGGGCGAGCGGCCCTGGCGGGTCATCGTCGTCGAGATCCTCCCGAACCTGCTCCCGGTGATCGCCTCCCAGTTCGTGTTCGCCGTCATCGCGGCGATCCTCGGCGAAGCCGGGCTGTCCTTCATCGGCCTCGGCGCCTCCAACTCCTCGACGCTCGGCACCATGCTCTTCTACGCCCAGAACGGGTTCGCGCTCTCACTCGGCGCCTGGTGGTGGTTCGTGCCGCCGGGCCTGATCATCGCCCTGTTCGGCACCGGGCTCTCCCTCGTCAACTTCTCCATCGACGAGATCATCAACCCCAAGCTCAAGAACCTCCGCCTGCACCGCAAACGCGCCCGCCGCGCCGCCCGCCTCGAACGCGAACTCGCCCAGGCGACCCGCCGGGCCGTGCCCGCCCAGCAGACCAAGGAGTCCGCGCGATGACCACCGCCCCACAGCGCCAAGCGGTGCTCACCGTCGAAGACCTCACCGTCGTCTACGAGGCCGAGAAGCCCGTCACCGCCGTCAAGAACGCCGACCTCGTACTCCACAAAGGAGAAATCCTCGGCCTCGCGGGCGAATCCGGCTGCGGCAAGACCACCCTCGCCTACGCCGTCAACCGCCTCCACCGACCGCCCGCCCGCATCGCCAGCGGCCGCATCACCTTCCACGGCGACGACGGCGACACCGACATCCTCGCCCTCGACGACACCGAGTTGCGCGCCTTCCGCTGGGAACGCCTCTCCATGGTCTTCCAAGGCGCCATGAACGCCCTCAACCCCGTCCTCACCGTCCGCGCCCAACTCAAAGACACCCTCCTCGCCCACCGGCCCCGCATGTCCCGCAAAGAGATCCGCCAGCGCTCCGAAGACGTCCTCACCCGCGTCGGCGTCGACCCCGCCCGCCTCGGCTCCTACCCGCACGAACTCTCCGGCGGCATGCGCCAGCGCGTCATGATCGCCATGGCCATGCTCCTGGAACCCCAGATCATGATCATGGACGAACCCACCACCGCCCTCGACGTCGTCGTCCAGCGCGACATCCTCCGCGAGATCGTGCGCCTGCGAGACGAACTCGACTTCGCCGTCGTCTTCATCACCCACGACCTCCCGCTCCTCCTGGAGATCAGCGACCGCATCGCCGTGATGCTCGAAGGCGAGATCGTCGAACTCGAAGCGGCCGACCGCCTCTACCGCGAAGCCCGCCACCCCTACACGCGCAAACTCCTCGGCTCCTTCCCGAGCCTCTCGGGAGAACGCGGCGCGTTCATCAGAACCGGCATCGACGAAACCACTGAAGCAGCGGCGAAGGAGCAGGCATGACCAGCGTCAAAGTCACCGACCTCGTCAAGGACTACACCCTCCGATCAGGACTCAAACGCACCCGCCTGCGCGCCGTCGACCACGTGAGCCTCGACCTCGCCCCCGGCGCCACGGTTGCTCTCGTCGGCGAGTCCGGCTCCGGCAAGTCCACCATCGCCAAGATCCTCACCCGCATGGAACGCCCCACCTCAGGCACCGTCGACGTCCGCCTCGACGACGGCACCCCTGTCGCCAACGGCCACTACAGGCGCGAAGTCCAGATGGTCTTCCAAGACCCCTTCGCCTCCCTCAACCCCTTCCACTCCATCGAGCACCACATCGCCCGGCCCCTGAAGATCCACGGCCGCACCAGGACCCAGGACGAGACGCACGAACGCGTCCTCGACATGCTCGAACGCGTCAACCTCACCCCCGCCGACGCCATCGCACCCCGCCGACCCCACGAGCTCTCCGGCGGCCAGCGCCAACGCGTCGCCATCGCCCGGGCCCTCGCCCCCGGCGCGCAGGTGCTCATCGCCGACGAACCGGTGTCCATGCTGGACGTCTCGATCCGCCTCGGCGTCCTCAACCTCCTGGGCCGCCTGCAAAGAGAAGACCAGCTCGCGGTCCTCTACATCACCCACGACCTCGCGACCGCCCGACACTTCTCCGACGAGATCGTGGTCCTCTACCGCGGCCGCGTCGTCGAACGCGGCCCCTCCGACGCGGTCATCCTCGACCCGCACCACGACTACACGAAACTGCTCGCCCTCGCCGCCCCCGACCCCGAACGGCCCGGCCGCGTGACCTCCGAGTCACCCACCGACCGCGACGCGATCGACAACAGCACCTGCTACGACCACTTCGCGGGCGAGTGGCGCGAAGCCGGCGTCCCGGCCGCGGAAGCGGGCACCGCCGTGACCTGAACCCCCCACGCGCGCTTACGAACCCATCCCTCACGCCTGACCCATCGATACACTGAGGAGTCCCCGTGACCCACCCGCCCCGCTTCCGTGCCCTCCATGAGGGATGGACGCTCACCGCCGCTTCACTCGCCTCCGGCGCTCCCGAGGCGCTGGCCGCGCCGCTCGCTGACGGCATCCCGGCCGTCGTTCCCGGCGAGGCCCACCTGGACCTGCGCCGGGCCGGACTGATCGACGAGCCGTTCGACGGCGACAACGAGGCCGCGCAGCAGTGGATCGGCGACACCGCCTGGCGGTTCGCCACCGAGTTCGACTGGAGCGACGACGGCTCGGCCCGCCACGACCTGGTCGCGCACGGACTGGACACCGTGGCCGTGGTGGCGCTCAACGGCATCGAGGTCGGCAGGACCGAGAACCAGCACCGCGGCTACCGCTGGGACGTGCGCTCAATGCTTCGCGAGGGCGCGAACACGCTCACCGTCACGTTCGCGGCCCCGGTGCCCGAGGCGGCGGCGCGCGCCGAGCGCGACGGCGCGCTGCCGCACACGAACCACCACGACTACAACCAGCTGCGGAAGATGGCCTGCTCCTACGGGTGGGACTGGGGCATCGACGTGGCGGGCGCGGGGATCTGGAAGCCGATCGGGCTCGAATCGTGGTCGGGCGTGCGCGTTGCGGCGGTGCGACCGCTCGTGGACGTCGTCGGCGCCGACGGCATGCTCACGGCCTATGTGGACATAGAACGCGAGACTGATGGGCCGGTGGATGTCCTCGTGAAGGTCACCGGCCCCGACGGCGAGACCTTCACTCAGGCCGCGACCATCGAACCCGGGAAAGCTTCAGCCGGAATCGATCTGACCGTTCCCGAAGCGCAGCTCTGGTGGCCCGTCGGCTACGGCGATCAGCCGCTGTACGGCGTCGAAGTGACCGCGGGCGATGCCGTTTGGACCGGTCGCGTGGGCTTCCGCACCGTCGAGCTTGACACCGATCCTGACGAGGCGGGCGCGCCGTTCCTGTTGAAGGTCAACGGGGAACGCGTCCTCGTGCGCGGCGCGAACTGGATTCCGGACCACGCCTTCCTCACCGAGGTCGACCGCGACCGGTACGCGGCCCGCGTCGCGGACGCCCTCGAAGCGAACATCAACCTGCTGCGCGTGTGGGGCGGCGGCATCTACGAGTCCGACGACCTCTACGACCTCGCCGACGAGCACGGCCTGCTCATGTGGCAGGACTTCCTCTTTGCTTGCGCCGCATACAGTGAGCGCGAGTCGATGCGCGACGAGATCGTGGCCGAGGCCCGCGAGAACGTGATCCGGCTCAGCCCGCACCCGTCGCTCGTCCTCTGGAACGGCAACAACGAGAACACCTGGGGCTCGGTCGACTGGGGCTGGGCGCACCGCCTCGACGGCCGCGCCTGGGGCGACGGCTACTACAGGGACCTGCTGCCGAGCATCGTCTCCGGGTACGACCCGACCCGGCCGTACACGCCCGCGAGCCCATACTCCTTCGGCGACTACCGCCACCCCAACGACGAGCGCTACGGCACCATGCACATCTGGGACGTCTGGAACCGTGTGGACTACCAGGTTTACGCGGATTACCTGCCGCGCTTCGTCTCCGAGTTCGGCTTCCAGGCCCCGCCCGCGTGGTCGACGCTGGTGTCGGTCGTGCACGACGAGCCGCTCGACCCGTTCGGGCACGAGATGCTGGTGCACCAGAAGGCGAACCTCGGGAACGCGAAGCTGGAGCGCGGCTGGCAGGGGCACCTGCCCGACCCGGAGTCCATCGAGGACTGGCACTGGACGACGCAGCTGAACCAGGCGCACGCGATCCGCTTCGGCGTCGAGCACTTCCGGTCGCTGACACCGCACAACACGGGCATGATCATGTGGCAGCTCAACGACAACTGGCCGGTGGTCTCGTGGGCGGCGGTGGACTTCGCGGGGCACCGCAAGCCGCTGTGGCACGCGCTGCGGGACGCGTACGCGCCGCGCTTGGCGACGCTGCAGAAGCGGCCTTCGCAGGCGAGCCGCGAGAACGCATGGGAGGGTGTGAAACCCGATTTCGACGAGCTGAACCTGGTGCTCGTGAACGACACAGGCGAGGCCTATGCGGGTTCGTTCACGGTGACGCGGGAGTCCTTCGATGGGACTGTACTCGCGAAGGGCGTGGTCGAGGCCGTGGTCGGCGCGCGGGATGGCGTGGCGGTCGCGGTCCCAGCCGAGGTGGCGGGGTTCGGTGAGGCGGGCGCCGAGTTCATTCGGGCGGAGGGCGACGGCTTCGCGGCCGCGTTCTACTACGGTGCCGAGGTGATCGATCAGCGGCTCGATGCGAGCCCGTTCGCTGTCGAGGCTGAGGCGGTTGAGGGCGGTTGTGTGCTGCATGTGACGGCGACATCGCTGGTGCGGGACCTGTTCTGCCACGCGGACAAGGTCGACCCGACCGCGCGAGCGGAGCAGGGGATGATCACGCTCCGGGCGGGGGAGTCAGCGCGGATTCGCATCCAAGCGGCCACCGGAGACCCGGCTGCCTACGCGGCGGCCCTGCGGTGCGCGAACGACCTCGGCTGATCGGTTCCGCAATGAGCCATCCACAAACCCCCACCCACCACTGGAGGGGAAAGAAGAGCCCGCCGCCACCATCCCGCCCGGGTACGACAAGACACGCCCGGGAACCGGGGTCGCGGGCAGAAATGTCATCCGAAAGAGTGGTGCCGCGTCGAGTCCTGGGTGTCCGTTGCCGTTGACATTGGCGGCGTGAGGGCCTGATCGAGATCCGCGATCAGGTCCTCCGGGGCTTCGAGGCCGATCGATAGCCGCACGAGGCTCTCCGCCGGTTTCGCCTCCGCGGTGACCGGCCGGTGCGTCAGCGCTGCAGGATGTTGGATCAGCGAGTCCACGCCGCCCAGCGACACCGCGTGCGTGAACAGCCGCACCGCGGACGTCACGTGCGCGGCCTGCTCGAAGCCGCCCCGCAGGTCGACCGCGATCATCGCGCCCGTGCCCCGCATCTGCGGCCCGAGCAGGCCCTTCGGGTCGCCGTCGGACCCCGGGTAGTGCACCCGGGCGACGCCCGGGTGGCGTTCGAGCCACGCGGCTACCTGCTGCGCGCCAGCCTGCTGCGCCCGGACCCGGATCGGCAGCGTCGTCAGTCCTCTGTGGAGCAGATAGGCGCCGAGCGGGTGCAGCAGCCCGCCAGTCACGGCCCGCACCCGCCGCAGCGCCGCCGCCGTCTCCTCACTGCAGGCGATGACACCGGCGACCACGTCGCCGTGCCCGCCGAGGTACTTCGTCGCGCTGTGCAGGACCATCGCGGCCCCGAAATCGACCGGGTTCTGTAGCACCGGCGTGGCGAACGTGTTGTCCACGAGTACCGGAACGCCTTGGGCCGCTTCGACGACCGCGCGGATATCGACCAGTTCGAGCGTCGGGTTCGCCGGGGTCTCCAGCACCACCATCGCCGTATCGGACCGGATCGCGCCCGCGACCTCCTCGGCCGCACAGAACTGGGTCTCCGTGCCCAGCAGCCCCGAAGACAGGAGGTGGTCGGTGCCGCCGTACAGCGGCCGGACCGCCACGATGTGCCGACCGGTCCCGGCCGCGAGGATCGCGGCGGTCATCGCCGCCATGCCCGAGGAGAACGCCACCGCCGCCTCCGCGTGCTCCAACCGCGCCAGCGCCGACTCGAACCGAGCCACCGTCGGGTTCCACAGCCGCGCGTACACCGACCCGCCCTCGGCGGTCGGCTTCCCGCCGTTCGCCATGGCCTCGTAGGAGAGTCCGCCCTCCTCGATGCCCGGCAGCGGGTTGGTCGAGGACAGGTCGATGGGGAGCGCGTGCACGCCGAGCTCCGCGAGGTCCTCGCGGCCGGCGTGGACCGCGACAGTGTCGAAATGTGCACTGTTGAGATGCGCGCTGTCGAATTGCAGCCGAGACGGGATCATGCCCAGAATGTAAGCTGATCCGCAACAACCCGCAATAGATGCTGTGGAAACCAGCATCGTTCGCGGATATGCATGAAGATTCCCTGGAAGGAGCAGGCGTGGCGGACGACCGCTCGAAGAAAACGCAACCGGTGTCGCTCGACGGCACCGACCTCGCCATCCTCGCCGCGCTCGTCGAGGACGGCCGGATGACGAACGCCGCGCTCGCCGCCCGAGCGGGCGTCGCCGAGTCCACCTGCGCCTACCGCCTGCGCGCGCTGCGCGACTCCGGCGTCCTCACCGGCATCGCCGCGCACCTCAACCCCGAGGCCTTCGGCCGTCCGCTCCACGCGATCATCAAGGTGCGCTTGGGAAGCCACAGCCGCGAACACGTGCACCGCCTCTACGACCGCCTGGTCGAACTGCCCGGGGTGATGACCGTCTTCCATGTCGGCGGCGACGACGACTTCCTGCTCCACGTGGCCGTCGCCGGTCCCGAGGCCCTGCGCGACCTCATCCTCGAACACGTCACCGCGCACGCCGTGGTCCGCCAGACGGAGACCCAGCTCGTGTTCGAGGTCCGCGACGGGCGCGGCGTGCTGCCCGGCTGAATCGCCTACAGCGCCGGGATCTCCCGGGTGGTGACCAGGCCGATGTCCCGCATGAACCGCTCGAACGCGATCGCGGCGATGCCGTCCATCCCGCACGTGTCGGAAGCGACGATCGCGAGGTCCGCGGCGGCGTCCCCGGGGGAGTCGTCGAGCACGCGCCGCCGCACGATCGCCAGGACGTGCTCGTGCCAGGCAAGGGCCGAGTCCCAGCCCATGACGACGACGACCTCGGGGTTGAGCAGCGCGACCAGGTCGGTGAGCGCGGCCCCGAGATACTCGGCGCTGCGCTCGATCGCGGCGACGGCATCCGAGTCGCCCGCTTCGAACGCCTTGCCGAGCGCGCCGATGAAATCGAAGTCGGCGGGCACGCGGGCGAGCGCGTGCCCGGGCGCGCGCTCCGCGAGGGTCTGCTGCACGCCGGGGACGCCGACGTACGCCTCGACGCACCCCAGGCGGCCGCACTGGCACTGCCGTCCTTCGAAAGCGAGGAGGCTGTGGCCCCATTCGCCCGCCGCGTCCGTCGCACCGCGCACGACCGCGCCGTCCTGGATGATGCCCGCGCCCACACCGATGCCGAGGCTGACGGCGACCACGTTCCCCGAGCGGCGCCCGGCCCCGAGCCACAACTCCGCGGTCGCGATGGCCTTGAGCGGGTTGTCGACCACGACCGGCAGCCCGAGCCGGTCGCGCAGGCGGTCGAGGTGAAGCCAGATCGCACTCGGCACGGTCTCGGCTTTCACCGGGCGCTGCATGCCGCCGGGCAGCAGGATGCCGATGCCGAGGACGTCGTCGCGGGTCGCCTGCGCTTTGGCGAGCGCGGTGTCGAGGGCGTCGCAGATCCATTCGATCACCTCATCGGCGTCCTCGACGGGCTCGTCAGCGGTCACCTCGACCGTGGCGAGCTGCCCCAGCGCCGCATCGAACACGGTCGTCTCGAGGTACCTGTCTTCCAGGTAGAACCCGACGACGCGGCCCCGGTCCGCGTTGAGCCGCAACCCGGTCGTCGGCCGCCCGACGGTCTTGGCCAGCAGTCCCGTCTCGGCGACGATCCCGAACTTGAGGAGGTCGCCGACCACGGTGGAAACCGTCCCGAGGCTCAGGCCCGTGGCCTCGGCGAGCTCGTTGCGCGTGGACTCGCCCGCCGCGAGCAGCGCGCGCATGACCACGAGCCGCGATTCGCTGCGGATATCGCGTGACGTAAGCCGGGCGACTGGCATGGCGCCTCCTGAATGTTCGGCCTAGAACACTAACAAAGGAATCGATCCCCGCCTGGCGCCGCGAAAACGATGAATCCGCGCCTCGCGCCTCGTCGAAACCTTGAGCAGATAGGAGCCAACGTGCGTACCGAACCCGAACGCGCGGCCTTCGCCCGCCGCCTGGAGAACGGCGGCGCCTGGACCGCCCCGCCCGGACGCACCGCGACCGAGGTCTTCGACCTCTACCGCCGCGAAGCCGCGCTCGGCGACGCGGCCGTCGCCGAGCGGCCCCTCGACGGCGGCCCCGCCTGGTGGCCCGACCGTTTCGGCCCCTGGCATCTCCGCGACCTGCGCGAGGTCATGCTCCATGTCATCACCGAGACCGCCTGCCACGCAGGGCAACTCGACATCGTCCGCGAACTGCGCGACGGCCGCCAGTGGCTCGTCCTCGACTAGCGGCGGGCCTTCAACGCGAGGACGTGCGGGACCGGCTCGTCGCGCGGTTCGCTGACGTGTTCGAGGCGCAGTCCGGCGTCGAGGACGCCATTCAGCAGTTCATGGAGCGGCAAGTGGCGCATGCCGACCCGCTCGCGGATGCCGCCCGGCTTCCACCACGGCGCCGACTCGTGCCGCCCGGACGCCCGGTAGGTCGGGTGGACGATCCGCGCGCCGTCCTCGCGGTTCTCGACGTGCGGGCCGTTGAAGCACGGGTGGACGCCGTAGAACACGAACAGTCCGCCCGGTCGCAGGACCCGCGCGGCCTCCTTGACGACCCTCGCCCACTCGTCGACGTCCGTGGACGCGAACAGCGAGACCACCGTGGGGAACACGGCATCGGCGAACGGCAGCGCCGCCGCGTCCCCTTGGGCCACATGCCGGTCGCGTGCGGCGGCGAGCCGCAGCTGGTCGCCCGACCTGTCCAGGCCCACGACCGAGCGGCCGGTCGAGCAGATGGCCTCGAAGTAGTGCCCGGTCCCGCAGCCCAGATCGAGGCACCAGCCCTCACCCGGGCCGAGCAGCGCGATGAGCGCCTCCCGGTTCGCCGCGGCGGCGGCCGCGTTGTACTCCTGGTACCAGGCCGCCATCCCGTCGTACCGGGCACGCGAGTCCTCAATGTCGTGCATGGCCCTCCTTGCGGCGCTTCGGCAACAGGTCAGGGCCAATGCTAGGGCGAAGGCATGCGGCGAACCGGCCCGGCCGGTTCGCCGCAGCTCCTACGCGGTGGCGCCGACCGATTCCAGGGCCGGGGCTTCGGGTTCGGCGGCGCTCCTGCGGCGCGGCAGGAAGGCCGCGATGAGCATGGCGCCGATCGCCGCTCCCGCCGAGATGCCCATGATGAGCTGGAAGCTGCCCTCCGAGGGCACGGCGACGCCGTGGAAGTCGGTGGTCATGTTCGCCAGGATCACGCCGGAGACGGCGCTGGCGAACGAGGTGCCGATCGAGCGCATCAGCGTGTTGAGGCTGTTGGCCGAGGCGGTCTCGGACGGCGGCGTCGCGTCCATGATCAGGGTCGGCATGGCGCCGTAGGCGAGGCCGATGCCGACGCCGATGAGGGCCGAGACGACCACGAGCTGCCAGATCTCGGCCATGAAGAACATGCCGAGGGCGTAGGCGGCGGCCACGACGACCGCGCCGACCATGAGGGTCGTCTTGGGGCCCTTGGTCTTCGTGATCTTCGCCGATACCGGCGCGAACAGCATCATCGCGACGCCCGACGGCGCCATGACCAGGCCGACGGCGACCATGGACTGGCCCATGCCGTATCCGGTCTCGGCGGGCAGCTGGAGCAGCTGCGGCAGGATCAGCGAGATCGCGAGCGTGGCGAAGCCGAACACGATCCCGGCGAGGTCGGTGAGCAGCACTTGGCGGCGGGCGGTGGTCCGCAGGTCCACCAGCGGTTCGCTCGTCTTGAGCTCGAACCGGCCCCAGGCCAGCAGGATCACGACGGCGGCGGCGAACATGCCGATCGTCAGCGGGTCGGTCCAGCCCCAGCTCGCGCCCTTGGAGACGGCGAGCAGCAGTGCCACGAGTCCGGCCGAGAGGCCGAGGGCGCCGACGAGGTCGAAGCGCCCGCCGCTGCGGACCTTCGATTCGGGGACGACCGCCGACACGAGGGCGATGCAGGCGATGCCGATGCCGGCGGCGGCCCAGAACAGGACGTGCCAGTCGACGTTGTCGGCGAGGAACGCGGCGGCCGGGAGGCCGAGCGCGCCGCCGACGCCGAGTGACGCGCTCATGAGCGCCATCGCGCCGGGCAGGCGTTCCTTGGGCAGTTCGTCGCGCATGATGCTGATGCCCAGCGGGATGACGCCCGCGGCGAGGCCCTGCATGGCGCGGCCGACGATCATGGGCGTGAGGGTGTCGCTCAACGCCACGACCACCGAGCCCGCCGTCAGGAGGCCGAGGCTCACCAGGAGCAGCTTGCGCTTGCCGTACATGTCGCCGAGGCGGCCCATGACGGGCGTGGCGACGGCGGCCGCGAGCAGCGTCGCGGTCACCGCCCACGAGGTGTCGGCGGCCGAGGCCCCGAGCAGGCCCGGCAGCTCGGGCAGCAGCGGGATGATCAGCGTCTGCATGAGTGCGACGGTGATGCCCGCGAACGCCAGGACGGCTACGACCGCGTTGGTTTTGGGTGGTTTCCCGCCTGCGACGGGCGTTTCTTGGACAGTGTTCATCGGTTTCCTTGCGTAGAACTGTCGATGAAGCAATCATAAGTCAAGTGACTGACTTATGAAAGGGTAGGCTTGCATAGTGGTTGAACAGACAGACGAGGGAGGACGCCGCGATGCCCGCCGGCACCAGACGCGCTGAACAGCTCCAGGCGACGAGGGAGGCCCTCCTCGACGCCGCCGAACGGCTCTTCGCCGAGCAGGGGCTCGAAGTCTCGGCCCGCAAGGTCGGCGAGGCGGCCGGGCAGGGCAACAACACCGCCGTCGCGTATCACTTCGGTTCGAAAGAAGGCCTCGTCCGGGCCGTCATCGAGCGGCACTCCGCCGAGATCGAGCGCCGCAGGCAGGCCATGGTCGAGCGCGTCGGCGAGTCCGACGACTTCCGCGACTGGATCGCCTGCCTCGTCCGGCCCATGACCGACCACCTTGCCGCGCTGGGCAACCCGACCTGGTACGCGCGCTTCCGCGAGCAGGCCGCGACCGACCCGGCGTTCCGGGAGATCCTCACGCAGGACTCGCGCGAATGGGCCCCGCTGCAGCGCACGGTCCGCGAGATCGACCGGTGCCTCCCGCCGCTGCCCGCCGAGGTGCGCGCCGAGCGCAGCGCCATGATGCGCCTGCTCCTGGTCCACATGCCCGCCGAGCGCGAACGCCAACTCGCCGAAGGGGAACCGACCGCCAGCGCGGACTGGGAAGGCATGGCCACGCGGCTCATCGACGCGATCGTGGGGATCTGCAGCGCCCCGGTGTCGCCCGAAACCGCTTGAGCGGCAACGAGGCCGGGAGGGTCGCCCCTCCCGGCCTCGTTTCCCTATGCGGTTAGGACCAGTCCTCCAGGACGTCGTCGATCGCGCCGTTGAAGTCGGCGACCTCGGCGTACACGCCCGGGTTGCCGGCCTCGGCGCAGCCGTAGCCCCAGCTGACGATGCCGACGAGGATCAGCTCGCCGTCCTCCTCGGCCATGATCGGGCCGCCGGAGTCGCCCTGGCAGGAGTCGACGCCGCCGTTCTCGAGGTCGCCCGCGCAGAGCATGGTCTGCGCGTCGATCTCGTCGGGGTAGGCGTCCTCGCAGTCGTCGTCGCTGACGAACGGGACTTCGACCCATCGGGCGACCGTCGGGTAGCCGCTGCCGGTCTCGCCCCAGCCCGCGGTCTCGAGGAGGTCGAACTCCTCGGGGTCGGTGCCCAGGGCGATCGGCTCGGCGTCGATCGACTCGTCGAGGAGCAGCAGCGCCCAGTCGTTGGCCCGGTCGATCGGCTCGTTGTAGTCGTGCGCGATGTGGAGGTCCGACACGGCCGTCTCGACGAGGTCGGGGGACTCGAGGTCCACCGAGCCCGAGTAGACCACGATCTCGTCGGGGCCCGAGACGGCCGCGGCGCAGTGCGCGGCCGTGATGACGACGTTCTCGGTGATGACGGAGCCGCCGCAGAACGGGGTGCCGTCGTCGGCGTAGGCGAGGCTGACGAGCCAGGGGTACTGGCCCTCTTCGGCGGGCTGGCCGCCGATGATCATGGCCTCGAAGTCGTCCGCCGCCGGTTCCTCCGCGTTCGCGGCGATGCCGGTCCAGGCGAGTGCCGCGGCGCTGAGGCCCGCGGCGACGCCCGCGCCGAGGCGGACGAGATGCTTTCTGTCCACTGTGAATCCTTTCGGGGTGAAGGTGCGGCTTGGCCGGATCGGCCAGCCGGTGCCCGAAAATATCCGCGATGTCCCGGGACCCCTCCCGGATAGTCTGTGCCGCTTCAGAGGTGCCTGTCGTCGCCGAGCCGCACCACGAGGCGGCCGCGGTAGGTGTCGTCTTCGTGGAGGGTGGTGATGCTGCCCGACTTCGCTCTGAAGAGCGCGTAGCCGAGCGCCTCGACCGGCATCTTGATCCAGGCGGCGACGACGAACGTGAACGCGAAGCCGTGGGTGACGATGACCTGGTGCTCGCAGGGGCGCTGCGTGATCGCGTCGATGAATGCGTAGACGCGGTGCGCGACTTCGGTTCTTGATTCTGAGCCGGGGATCGGGCGGTGCGCCATGCGGTCGCCTTCGGCCGGGGGAGGGGTGAAGAGCTCGTCCCAGCGCGATTGCGGGTGGCCTTCGGCCTCGCCCCAGGAGCTCTCCCGCAGGCGGGCGTCGAGGACCGGGTCGAGTCCGAGCTGCCTGCCGATGGCGTCGGCGGTCTGGCTGGTGCGCTTGAGGTCCGAGGAGTAGAGCTCCACTTGCGAGCCAGCCGGGACGGTGCTCTGCAACGCCTTGGCGATGCGCTCGGCCGCTTCGGCTCCGGCGGGGGTGAGGTCCGAGTCGAACCTGCCGCCGACGAGGCCGTCGACGTGGTGGGTCGCTTCCGGGTGGGTGACGACGTAGAGCGTGCGCACGGTGTTCGGCCTTTCGGTAGGGGGAGGGCCCGACTCTAGACCGGCGGGCGGGCGGGGGTTCGCATAGGATTGGCGCCGACGCAGAGGAGGGCGGGCATGTCGACATCGCGGGGCGCGCGCCAGCCGACGATCAAAGAGGTCGCCTCGCGCGCGGGGGTCAGCCCGATGACGGTGTCCCGCACACTCGCGGGCGGCGTCAACGTGCGGCCCGACCTGCAGGAGCGGGTGATGGCGGCCGTGCGCGAGCTCGGTTACTACCGCAACGAGAACGCGCGGAGCCTGCGGCCCGGCCAGCCCAGCGGCTTGGTGGGCGTCGCGATCACCAACCTCGCCAACCCCTATTACGGGAACTTCGCGCTCGGGGTCGAGGAAGTCGCCGCCGCGCACGGGCGGCGGATCATCCTCGGCAACACGGGTGAGGACGCCGGGCGCGAACGGCAGCTCGTGAGCGACTTCATCGGCCGCCAGGTCGACGGGCTCATCCTGGTCCCGACCAGCGGCGACGCCGAGCATCTGCAACCGGAGCGGCTGGGGCACGTGCCGCTCGTGCTCGCCTCGCGCCGCGTCCCCGGGCTCGAGGTCGACACGGTGCTGCTCGACGACGTGGGCGGCGCCTACCGCGGCACGGTCTCGCTGCTCGACGCCGGGCACACCCGGATCGGGTTCCTCGGCAACCGCAGTTCCGTGTTCACCGGCGAGCGCCGGTACCGGGGCTACGAACAGGCGATGACCGAGCGCGGCGTGCCGGTCGACCCGTCGATCGTCGCCCGGGACCAGCAGGACGTGGACGCGGCGAGCCGGGCCGCGCGGGCGATGCTCGACCGCCCCGAGCCGCCGACGGCGATCTTCAGTGCCAACAACCGCAACACGATCGGCGCGCTGCGCGAGATCGGGCGGCGCATCCGCGACGGCGTCCCCGGGCCGCACCCGGCGATCGTGAGCTTCGACGACTTCGAGCTCTCCGAGCTCATGCCGGTGCCGGTGACGATCATCGACCACGACGCGCGCCTGCTCGGCCGCGAGGCCGCGACGCTCCTGTTCGCGCGTCTCGAAGGCACCGCCGAGGACGCGGCGACCACGGTTGAACTGCCCGTCACCGTGGCCAATCCTTAGGGATTTATCGATGCTGAACTGCGTGTTTGCCAAACTGCGCCCGTTGTTGGTAACGTTACCAATCGCAAGGACGTGAGTAGCCTCCGCGAAGCTTGCGAGCGGTAAACGAGTTGGGAAGGAGGCGGGCGATGGAGCTCTGCATCGACTTCGGCGGGTCCGAGATCAAACTCGGCATCCTCGACCGGGGCGAACCCGTGCGCACCGCGACCGTCCCTACTGGACTGGGCGACCTCGAACGGGCCCGGGACGCGGCGGCCGCGCTGACTGCCGAGTCGCCCGCGCAAGCGGTCGGCATCGCCGTCCCCGGCGTCGTCGACCGCGCGGCCGGGCGCCTCGTCAAGGCCCACGACAAGCACCCGCGCCTCGACGGGCTCGACCTCGTCGCCTGGGCCCGCGAGTCCTTCGGGCTCCCGGCGGTGATCGAGAACGACGCACGCGCCGCGCTCGTCGGCGAGACCGCCACCGGTTCCGCCGCCGGAGCGCGCGATGCGGTCCTCATGACCCTCGGCACCGGCATCGGCACCGCCGCGCTCATCGACGGGACCCTCCTCAGAGGAGCCCACGACCACGCGGGCATCCTCGGCGGCCACCTCACCGTCGACCTGTTCGGAGGCATGTGCAACTGCGGGAACGTCGGCTGCGCCGAGTCCATCGCCGGGGCCTGGGCCCTGCGGCGCGACCTCAAGATCCGCGGCGACGCCGTCACCGACGTGAAGGCGCTGTTCGAAGCCGACGACGAGGCCGCACTCACCTTGCGCGACAGGGCGATCTGCGCCTGGGGCGCCACCGTCGTGTCGCTGTGCCACGCCTACGACCCCGACGTCGTGGTCCTCTCCGGCGGCATCATGCGCGCCGGAGCCCTGATCGCCGCGCCGATCGAGGCGTACGTGCGCGAACACCTGTGGACCAGCTCCCACCGGCCCGCCTTCGTCATCCCCGACCGACCCGACCTCTCGGTGCTGCGCGGCCTCGCCGTCCTCGCAGCATCGCGACGACCCTGAAGGAGCACCAGTGTCCACCGTCCCCACTGGACAGTATGACAAGCAGCCGACCGTGCCGCTCCCGGCCGACGCCCGCGTGCTCACCGGCGCGAGCGCCTGGGTCCGGGCCGCAGAGGCGGCCGCCGCGAAAGCGGGCGAGCGCGCCCCGCGGCTCGTCGTCGACGCCTACCCCGGCGCCGACCTCCCCTTGATCGCCAAACTGATCGCGGACGCGCTGCCGGACTGGAAGGTCGTCGACACCGAGGAGGCCGCCGCGCTCCCGACCGAGGTGATCGACGCGCGCTTCGCTGACAACCTCACCGAGGACCGCGTCTTCGGCGTCCTCTCCCATGCCACTGTGGATGCCTTCTACGACGCCGAGCGCCTCGCGAAACTCGCCGTCGAAGTCGACGGCTCAGACCGTCCCGCCGTGCTCCTCGGCTGGGGCGCCGACCTCGTCGCCAGGCGCCTGACCTCCCCGTACGCGCTCGTCCTCGCCGACATGGCCCGCTGGGAACTCCAGCTCCGCCAGCGCGCCGGGGCCCCCAACTGGCGCGCCCAGAACCCCGGCGAGGACCGGCTGCGCAAGTACAAGCGCGGGTTCTTCGTCGAGTGGCGCGTCGCCGACCGCCACAAGCGCACCCTGTTCGACCGCCTCGACTTCCTGTTGGACGCCAACGCGATCGGCGCCGCCGGGCTCGACTCGCGCGCTCCAGGGATGATCGACGGCGACGCGTTCCGGGCGGGGCTCGCGGGCGCCGCGAAGGCCCCGCTGCGGGTCGTCCCGTTCTTCGATCCCGGCGTCTGGGGCGGCCAGTGGATGAAGCGGAAGCTCGACCTGGACCCGGCCCAGCCGAACTACGCGTGGTGCTTCGACTGCGTGCCCGAGGAGAACTCGCTCCTGCTGGAGGACGCGACGGGTGCGGTCGTCGAGATCCCCTCGCTCGACCTCGTGCTCTCCCAACCGAAGGCGCTCCTCGGCGAGCGCACCTTCGCGCGCTTCGGCGCCGAGTTCCCGATCCGCTTCGACTTCCTCGACACCATGGAGGGCGGCAACCTCTCCCTCCAGGTGCACCCGCTCACCGACTACATCCACCAGACCTTCGGGATGCAGTACACGCAGGACGAGTCGTACTACATGCTCGACGCGGGCGACGACGCCGTGGTCTACCTCGGCACGAAGGACGGCGTCGACCGCGACGCCATGCTCGCGGACCTGCGCGCCGCCGAGACCGGCGAGCGGCCCTTCCCCGCCGAGCAGTACGTGAACGCCTTCCCCGCCAAGAAGCACGACCACTTCCTCATCCCGGCCGGCACCATCCACTCCTCCGGCGCGAACTCGATGGTCCTGGAGATCTCCGCGACCCCGTTCATCTTCACCTTCAAGCTCTGGGACTGGGGCCGCCTCGGCCTCGACGGCGTCCCCCGGCCCGTCCACATCGACCACGGCGAGCACAACCTCGCTTGGGAACGCGGCACCGAGTGGACCGCCCGGAACCTCGTCAACCGCGTCGAGACCGTCGCTGACACCGGCGATGTGGTCGAGGAGCGCACCGGCCTCCACGAACTGGAGTACATCGAGGTCCGCCGCCACTGGTTCGCCGAGCAGGCCGCCCACGACACCGAAGGCACCGTGAACGTCCTCAACCTCGTCGAAGGCGACGAAGTCGAGATCGTCAGCCCCGCAGGCGCTTTCGATCCCTACACGATCCACTACGCCGAGACGTTCATCGTCCCGGCCGCCGTCGGCCCCTACGTCATCCGCCGCACGGCCCGCTCCCGCAGCGAACGCTTCGGCACCGTCAAAGCCTCGGTCCGGGGCACCCGCACCGGCGAGCACTGAACCCCATCCCCTTACAGAACAAAGGAGTTCGCAATGCCATCACGGAAGATCCCCGCCATCGCCGCAGCTGCGGCCGCCTCCCTGCTGCTCGCCTCGTGCGGCAGCGGCGGAGCCGACGACGGCGCCACCACCGGCACGCTCGACTTCTACACCAACAAGGCCGCCTGGGAACCCGACTTCGACGAGCTCAACGCCCAGAGCGAATCTGATGCCGACATCAGCCTGAACACCACCGGCTACTCCGACGCCGCCCAGTACGACGCGTTCATCAAGCAGTCCTTCCGCACCGACAAGAGCCCCGGCCTCTTCACCTGGCAGACCGGCCCCTCCCTGGCCGAACTCGTCGACGAGGGCCTGGTCGCCGAGACCACGGACATCTGGACCAAGGCCTTGGACGAAGGCTGGATCGGCGAGGACCTCAAGGCCGCCTACACCTTCGACGGCAAGCAGTACTGCGTCCCTATGAACGTCGCCTACTGGGTCATGTACTACAACAAGACGATCTTCGACGAGCATGGCATCGCCGAGCCCACCACCTGGGCCGAGCTCGACGCCGCCGCCGAGAAGCTCAGCGGCGCGGGCATCACGCCCTACTACCAGACCAGCACGCTGTTCACCTTCCCCTGGTTCCAGCAGCTCGTCGCGGGCACCGACCCCGAGCTCTACAACGGACTCGCCACGGGCGAGGTCGAGTACACCGACCCGCGCATCGTCGCGATCATGGAGACCTGGCGCGCACAGCAAGACAAAGGCTGGTTCAGCGACCCGGGCTCCACGATCGACCCCGCCGTCGGCCTCAAACAGGGCGACTTCGCGATGATCAACTTCGGGTCGTTCTTCAACGGCTCCCTCGACGGCGCAGGCATGGTCTCGGGCCAGGACTACGACATGTTCGTCATCCCCGCCGTCAACCCCGACCTCGGCACCACCCCCGTGGCCGTCGAGTCCGGGCCGCTCTGCGTCGCCGAGAACTCCACCCAGAAGACCCTCGGCCTCGAGTACTCCGAGTGGTGGATGTCGCCCGACGCGCAGACCGCCTGGAGCGCCGCCCGAGGCGACGTCGCCTTCAACCCGAAGGCCACGGTCGCCGACCCGATGCTCGAAGAGCTCGGCACCACCGTCTCCGGCGACGGCTACGAACGCTACGACCGGTACTACGAGGCCACGCCCACGCCGATCCTCACCGTCGCCCTCGAGCAGTTCGGCGCGTTCATCGCCAACCCCGGCGACCCGCTCCCGTTCCTGGAGACCATCCAGGCCGAGGCCGACGACTACTGGGCAGACCAGGGGTAAGCGCCGCATGACGTCCGACCAGACCACCCCCAGACGCCCGAAGGACCAGTTCGCCTGGCCCGCTACCTGGTTCATCGCGCCCGGCGTGATCCTCGTGGCCGTGCTGCTCTACCTGCCGCTGCTGTGGACCACGTTCCTCAGCCTCACCGAGTACAACGGCCTCGGCGACCCCGAATGGGTCGGCTTCGCGAACTACCTGGAGATGCTCGACGACCCCGAGTTCCTCGGCTCCGTGCTCAACACGCTGCTGTGGGTCGCGGGCACCCTCCTCGTACCCGTAGGGATCGGCCTGGGCGTCGCCCTGCTCACCTGGAACCTCAAGGGCGGCACGTGGCTGCGCCTGCCGTTCCTCATCCCGTACGCCCTCTCCGGCATCGGGGTCGGGGTGATCTGGTCGTTCATCCTGTCCGGCGACGGCGCCCTCGACCAGGCGCTCGCCGCCTTCGGGATCGCGGAGACGCCGCGCTGGCTCGTCGACGCCCCGCTCAACACGGTCGTGATGATCCTCGCGACCGCGTGGCAGGGCGTCGGCGTGAACGCCCTCCTGTTCACGATCGGCCTCCAGTCGATCCCCAAGGAGCCCTTGGAGGCCGCGCGCGTGGACGGAGCGAACGGGCTGCGCCTGTTCAGGAGCATCCTGTGGCCCATGCTGCGCCCGCTCACGGCGGTCGTCGTCGGCCTCTCGATCGTCGCAAGCCTGAAGACCTTCGACATCGTGCAGGGCATGACGAAAGGCGGGCCCGGCCGGGCCTCCGAGACGCTCGCCCTCACGATGTACAAGGAGACGTTCGTGAACAGCGAGTACGGGCTCGGCTCGGCGATCGCGGTGTTCCTGACGGTCGTGACGCTCGCGGCCTCGATCCTCTACCTGCGCCAGCAGCTCTCCAGCAAGCACGGGGTCTAGCCATGTCTCGCATCATCCGCACCAGCGTCCTGGCCGTCCTCGGCGTGTTCTGGCTCCTGCCGGTGTACCTGCTCCTCGTCAACGCCGCGAAGTCACCGGAGTCGTTCACCTCCAAGGAGTCCTGGCTGCCGACCGACTTCTCGCTCTTCGCCAACATCGCCGAGGCGGTGCGCCTCTCCGGGCTCGCCGAGAGCGCCGCGAGCACCCTGCTCTACGCGGTCGTCTCGCCCGCGATCGCGGTGGTCGTGGGCGCGGCGGCCGGGTTCGCGATCGTCGCGCTCCGGCTGCGGCACGGCTTCGCCTGGTTCGTCGTGATCTTCGGCGGCACCGTGTTCCCGCTCCAGATGATCCTGCTGCCGCTGTTCGACGCCTACTCGCGCGTCGGCCTGTTCGACACGCGGCTGGGCATGATCGTGGTCTACACGGCCATCTCGATCCCGTTCTCGGCGTTCGTGATGCGCAACTTCTTCACCGGCATCGCGCACTCCGTCTTCGAGGCGGCCGTGCTCGACGGCGCCACGACCTGGCGGATCTTCGCCCGCGTCTACCTGCCGATGGCGTCGAGCGCGCTCGTCGCGGTCTTCATCCTGCAGGCCACGTTCATATGGAACGACTTCCTGCTCGGCCTGGTCCTCAGCCAGTCCGACACGGTGCGGCCCATCGTCACCAGCCTCGCCGGGATGCAGTCCACCTACGGCGGCGCGCAGATGTCCACGGTCCTCGCGGGCGGCCTGCTCGTCTCACTGCCCACAGTGGTCCTGTTCCTGTTCACGCAGAAGTTCTTCGCCCGCGGCCTCGCCCTCGGGCAGTACTAGGAGCCTCCATGATCCCCGATGTGGACGACCTCGCGGCCGACCCGGTCACGCACCACTACGACGACATGATCGCGCCGAGCGGCCTCACCAACTTCCTCGGCACGGCCCGCGTCGACCACGACCTCACCGCGGTCAGCGCCGTCACCTTCCCCCCGGTCTCGCAGGGTCTTACCCGCACCGCCGCCTGCTTCGTCGACGGCCGCCTCGTCGAGTCCTACGGCGCCCCGATCACCCATGAGTGGCGGCCGGACCGGGTACGCCGCAGCGTCTCACTGCCCGGCCTTGACCTGGTCACCGACACCGTCTGCGCCCCAAATGAAACCGCCGTCGCGATCGATATCCGCGTCACCAACACCGGGGACCGGGCTCGGGCCGTGACGGTCGCGCTCACCCTCGCCGCCGGGGCCGCCCGCTCCGAGGACGCCTGGCTCGACGCGGTGTCCCCGGAGGAACGCAACCGCGCCGCTCTCGGCGACTCCCGCCTGGTCTTCACGAACCGTTCGGGCACGGCCTGGAGCGTCCAAGGCGTCGACACCGCGGGCGAGGTGCGACTCTCCGGCATCGCCCCGGCCGCGGGGGAGCACGAGGTCGGCATCGGCGGCATCGAACGCGGCGGCGAGGTCACCGTCCACCTCGACCTCGCCTCCGGCGCGACCGGTCGCTTCGGCTACGTCCACGCCGTCGGCACCACCGAGGAGGCCGCCAGCGCGGCCTTCGACCGCGTCGCCGCAGATGTCCCCGGAGCAATCGGTGCCGCCGAGGCCTTCTGGAACCGGCAGCTCGACGCCGCGTTCCGGCCCGGCAACACCGAGTTCTCCGGCCACCTGCCGGTACTGGAGACCAGCTCCGAGGCGCTGCGGCGCCTCTACTGGTGGGGCGCGCTCGGGGTGATCTGGTTCCGCCGCGACTTCGCGGGCAACGTGCTCGGCCGCAGCTACGACACCCTCATGCCCAACTACTGGGCCACAACGACGTTCATCTGGGACTACAGCCTCAGCTCGATCACGCACGCGCTCCTCGACCCCGAGCCGATGAAACGCCAACTGCGGCACTGGATCGCCTCGGACATCCACACGCACTTCGGCACCTCCTCGCTCACCGGCGGGCCGGTCGGCCGCTGGTACTCGGTGAACGACTACGCCATGACCCGGCTCGTACACGACTACCTGCGGTTCACCGGCGACACGGAGCTGCTTGACGAGACGCCGGGCGGCCGCCCGGTCCGCGAGCACCTGCGCGACTGGGCGCTGGCCTGGCAGTCGCTGCGCGGATCGGGCCCGCTCGCCGATTACGGCGAGATCGACAACCTCCTCGAATGCGTCAGCTCCTACACGCACGAGGTCGCGAGCCTGAACGCGGCGAACGTGTGGAACCTGCGCACTGTCGCGGAGATCCTTGCGGCCGAAGGCGGTGCGGTAGAAGCCGCAGTCCTCGAAGGTCACGCCGACGAGCTGGTCAAGGCCGTCGCCGACCTGTACCTGCCGGGCACCGGCCATTTCGCGGCCCGCCAGCCGGACGGCACGCGGGTGCCGGTGCGGCACGTCTACGACTTCAGCGTCGTCGGCACCACGATCTGGGCCGACCTCGACGAGTCGGTGCGCGGAGAGATGTGCGAGTTCTACCGGCGGGAGCTCCAGACCGGGGTCTGGCTGCGCTCACTGTCCCCTTGGGACCCTGATGCGAGTTTCAGTCCCCGGCCCGACCACCAGTGGAACGGCGCGTACCCGGCCTGGCCGGCCGATGCGGCGCGTTCGCTCGTCGCGCTCGGCGCCCCTGAAGTCGCGATCGACTGGCTCCCGGGCCTGGCCCGCTCCGCGAACCAGGGCCCGCCCGGCCAGGCCCACTTCACCGAGGAGGCCATGCCGACAGTGAACGGCGGTGCGCGCAAGGCCCCGCCGCAGCTGCCGTACATCATCGACTGGGCGTGCTCGTCGGCCGGAGCCTATGTGGCCCTGGTGATCGAGTCGTTCTTCGGCGTGGACCCGAAGATCGGTTCAGACCGCCTCGACACCGCTCGTGCCTGCATCGCCGACCTCGACCCGAACGCGGTCCTACGTGGACTTCGCATCGGCGACAGGCTGGTCGACGTGCAAGCGGACGGCACCGTCACCGAGGCGGTATGAGCGTGCAGCCCAACATGATCCGGGGCGCTGTCGAAATCGAGACGACCGAGCGCGGACTGGTCCCGCACCGCCTGCCGCAGTGGGCGAGGCGGCAGATCCCGGACCGGTTCATGGTCCAGACGAGCGCCGAGAGCGCCGGGGTCCGGCTCGCGATCCGCACGGCCGCCGACGTGATCGAACTCGACGTGCAGGCCCGGCGGATCGCCTCGGACGCGAAAGCGCCCATGCCGCCGAGCGTCTACGAAGTCACCGAACACGGTTCGCTCGTGGCCAGCGCGACGGCGCCGGTCGGCTCCCGCTTCGTGTTCACCTTCGAGCGGCCCGACGGCGCGATCGTCCCCGGTCCCGATGCGACAGTCCGCTTCGCGGGCCTCGGCACCGGCGCCGAACGCGACCTGGAGCTGTGGCTCCCGTACTACGACCACGTTGAACTGCTGGCACTCCGGGCCGACGCCCCGGTCACCGCTACCCCGGACGACGGCGCGCTTCGCTGGGTCCACCACGGCTCCTCGATCAGCCACGGCTACCGGGCCGACACCACTACGGGCACCTGGCCGGTGGTCGCTGCCCTCGAATCCGGTGCGCGCCTGACGAATCTGGCGTTCAGCGGGAACGCCATGCTCGACCCGTTCACTGCCAGGACCATCCGCGACACCCCCGCCGGCCTCATCAGCCTCAAGCTCGGCATCAACCTCGTCAACGGCGACGTGATGCGCCTGCGCGCGTTCCGGCCCGCGGTCGACGGGTTCCTCGACACGATCCGCGACGGCCACCCGGACACCCCGGTCGCAGTCGTCTCACCGATCTGGTGCGAGCCCGTCGAGAACGCCGCCGGACCCACCACTCAGGACCCGGATCGGGCCGAGGAGTGGTCGGTCGCGGCGGGGACCGAAGCCGAGACCGCCCTCGGCAAGCTCTCGCTGCGCGTCATCCGCGCCGAACTCGAAGCCATAGTGGACCGCCGCCGCGCCGACGGCGACCTTCACCTGCACTACCTCGACGGCCTATCGCTCTACGGTGAACGCGACGCCGCCGCGATGCCCCTGCCCGACAACCTGCACCCCGGCCCGGACGTGCAGCGACTGATCGGCGAACGCTTCGCCGCCCGCGTCCTCACTGAGCATGCGGCCCAGGCGAACCCCACCCCACGTCCATGAACCTGCAAAGGAGCAGACCATGACCCACCGCTCGCTCACCCTCGCCGCGGCCGTCAGCCTCGCGGCCGCCATCCCGATATCCGCCAGCGCGGCCCCGGCCGCCTGCGCCGCGCCCGTCTCCACCGAGATCAACACCGAACTCACTGAGCGCTTCGGCACCTACGGCGACACCGCCGGGCGCTGGACCGGCGCCGACTCCGCGTACTCCGTCGACCTGCCCGACGGCTCGACCGCGTGGATCTACTCCGACACGTTCATGGGCGAGGTCGACGCGAACGGCGGCAGGCCCGCCGACTCGCCGTTCCTCCACAACTCGATCATCGTGGACGACGACGGCGTGCTCACCACCTACACCGGCGGCACCGAGGCCGCGCCCGAATCGCTCGTGAAAGTCGCGGGCGCCGACGAGACGCAGCGCTGGTACTGGTTCGGGGACGCCACGGTCGAGAACGGCGTCCTCCGCGTGATGCTCCTCGAGTTCATCAAGACCGGCAGCGGCGTGTTCGACTTCAAGTTCACCGGCAACGCCGTCGCGAACCTCGCCCCGGACGACATGAGCCTCATCTCCGTCACGGACCTGCCCGACACCGAGATCAACTGGGGCTCGGCGATCTACGAGGACCCCGCGGACGGCTACACCTATATCTTCGGCGTCGAGGACGACCAGGCCCAGAAGTACGCCCACCTCGCCCGCGTCCCCTCCGGGTCCCTGACCACCGGGACCTGGGAGTACTTCAACGCCGGGACCTGGGGCCAGAGCGGTTCCAGCCGCATCCTCGAAGGCGTCTCCAACGAGTTCAGCGTCTCGCGGTTCCAAGGCAAGTTCACCCTGGTCACCGGGGACGCGACCGAACCGCTCAGCGCGAAGATCGTGATGTACCGCGCCAGCGCGCTCGAAGGCCCCTACACGGGCAAGACCGAGCTGTACACGACGCCCGAGACCGGCGGGAACGTCTTCACGTACAACGCGAAGGCCCACCCGAACCTCGGCGACAGCAACACCCTCGTCGTTTCGTACAACGTGAACAGCTTCCAGGGCTCCGACCTGTACGCCGACGCGCGCCTCTACCGGCCGCGTTACGTGAATATCCACTTCTAGTGCTTAACTCCGCAACACCCCCGGGCCAGAGGCCACCGCCTCTGGCCCGGATGCCGCCCTTTCGCGCGCTTGCCGTCCTACGCTGGTCCGGGACGCCAACGGGGGAGGAGCACCGGGATGGACGACGCGTTCGAATACCTGTCGCGGATCAAGGCCACGCCTGAGCAGCTGTGGCAGGCGCTCACCGAACCGGCGTTCACCGAGCGGTACTGGGAGCTCTCGTTCGACACCGACTGGCAGCCCGGCTCGCCGATGACCTGGCGCGAGCGCGGCGGCAGCGTCGCCGACCCGGCGCAGCAGGTCCTCGAGTACGACTATCCGCGCCGCCTGGCCTACACCTGGCACACGTTCACCGTCGAATGGGCCGAACGCGTCGGCGTCAGCGAGGACCTCCGAAAGGTCATCGCGGCCGAACCCCGCTCGAAGGTCGCGTTCGACCTCGAACCCGGCGACCGCACCGTCAGGCTCAAAGTCACCCACGACGGCTTCGAACCCGGCAGCACCGTGCTCAAGATGATCAGCGAAGGCTGGCCCGAACTCGTCTCCAGCCTCAAGACCCTCCTCGAAACCGGCGAGCCGCTGCCCGGTTGACCGCGGTGAATCCCGGGCACCCGCGTCGTCACGACCGATAAGGATTCCCGACCAGAGGAGCAGACCATGGGCAAGCTGATCGTCACCGAGTTCATGTCCGTCGACGGGGTCGCGCAGGCGCCCGGCGCGCCGGAGGAGGACCCCGAAGGCGGCTTCAAGTACGGCGGCTGGCAGGCGCCGCTCATCGACCGCGACGAGGAGCACTTCATCTTCGAGCAGGCCAAGGGCATGGACGCCCTCCTGCTCGGCCGCCGGACGTACGACATCTTCGCGGCCTACTGGCCCACGGCCCCAGCCGAGTTCGACTTCACCGGGCTCATCAACCAGGTTCCCAAGTACGTCGCCTCCCGCACGCTCCGGGCCCCGCTGAGCTGGGACACCGCGAGCCTCCTCGAAGGCGACCTCGCCGAGGCCGTGACCGGCCTGAAGGCCAAGCACGAGCACGTGCACGTCATCGGCAGCCTCGACCTGCTCCAGTCGCTCCTGCGGCTCGGCCTCGTCGACCAGCTCAACCTGTGGGTCTACCCGCTCGTCCTCGGCGAGGGCAAGCGCGTCTTCGCCGACGGCGCCGTGCCCGCGGCACTGCGCCTGACCGCTTCGCGAATCTTCGCCAACGGCACCGTGAAGCTCGAATACGAGACCGCAGGGGAACCGGCCACCGGCGACATGGAAGCCGAACTCAAGCCCTAGCAATGTGAACGCGGCACGCCTATTGCATCGGCGCGGCGGCTGGCCTAAGCTCGTCACGTCCCATTCATCGATATGAATTCCCAATGAATGGGACTGTCCTGCAATGGAAAGCGAGCCGACATGCCGAGCGAGTCCACGTTCCTCGACCGCACCAGCGCCACCGAGACCAGCGCTGTCAACGAACGCCACTTCAGCGCCCTGCAACGGGGCGAAGCGAGCGTCGACCGGATCGCGGGAGTGCGGATCTCGCACGCGATCCTTCCGCTGAAGACCGCCATCAGCGACGCGAAGGTCCTCACCGGCCGACAGAAGCCGATGACCGAGATCGCGTTCCTCTTCGCCGAGATCACCACCGAGTCCGGCCTCGAAGGCGTCGGCTACAGCTACTCCAAGCGCGCCGGCGGCAAGGGCCAGTTCGCGCACGCCCGCGAGATCGCCCCCGACCTGATCGGCGAGGACCCCAACGACATCCAGCGGATCTGGACGAAGCTCGTGTGGTCCGGCGCCTCGGTCGGCCGCTCCGGTCTCTCCACTCAGGCCATCGCCGCGTTCGACATCGCGCTGTGGGACCTCAAGGCCAAGCGCGCCGGGCTGCCGCTCGCGAAACTCCTCGGCGCCCACCGCGACTCCGTGGCCTGCTACAACACCTCCGGCGGGTTCCTGTCCTCGTCGATCGAGGAGGTCCTGGACAACACTTCGGCCGCGATCGCGAGCGGCATCGGCGGCATCAAGATCAAGGTCGGCCAGCCCGACACCCGCATCGACCTGCGCCGCGTCGCCGCCGTCCGCGAGCACCTGGGCGAGGAGTTCCCGCTCATGGTCGACGCCAACCAGCAGTGGGACCGCAGCACCGCGATCCGCATGGGCCGCAAGCTCGAAGAGTTCGAACTGACCTGGATCGAAGAGCCCCTCGACGCCTACGACGCCGAAGGCCACGCCGACCTCGCCCGCGAACTCGCCACCCCGATCGCCACCGGCGAGATGCTCACGAGCGTCGCCGAGCACGCCGACCTCATCCGCCACCGCAGCGTCGACTTCATCCAGCCTGACGCGCCCCGCGTCGGCGGCATCACCCCGTTCCTCAAGATCATGTCGCTCGGCGAGCACGCCCGCGTGCGCATGGCCCCCCACTTCGCGATGGAGATCCACCTCCACCTCTCGGCCGCCTACGAGCACGAGCCGTGGGTCGAGCACTTCGAGTGGCTGGAGCCGCTGTTCAACGAGCGCCTGGAGATCAAGGACGGCCGCATGATCGTCCCGGGCCGCCCCGGCCTCGGCTTCAGCCTCAGCGAGCAGGCCCGCGCGTGGACCGAGGCCTCCGAACGGTTCGGCTCTGCACAGTTCGAGGGCACTGCGTGACACCGCGCGCCGACGGGGGACCGAAGGGCGCGCTCGACCGGGCGCTCGAGATCCTCGAAGTCATCACCATGCGCGGCAAGGCGACCACGGGCGAACTCGTCGAGGCCGTCGGCGTCAGCCGCAGCGCCGTGTACCGTCTCGTCGAACGCCTCCAGGCCGCCGAGTACCTGACCCTCGCCGACGGCCAGTGGCGGCTCGGCCCGGCCGCCGCGAGGATGGCGATGGCGGCCGTACAGAACATGGACGTGCTCACCGTGGCCCCGCCGATGCTGCGCGACCTCGCGAAACGCACCGGTGAGACCGTGAGCCTCGGCGTCTACAGCGGCGACGAGATGGTCTTCGTCTTCCGCGAGATCGGCCACCAGTCCGTGCACGTCCGCTCCGAACTCGGGGCGCGGCGGCCCCTGCACGCCACCTCCGTCGGCAAGGCCTACCTCGCCGGGCTCGCGCCCGACCGCTGCGAGGAGACCATCGAACGACTCCCCATGCAGCTCTTCACGAAAGCCACCGTGACCGACCGCGCCAGCCTCCGCGAAGCGGTGGGCGAGGCCCGCAAGCGCGGCTGGACCGAGGAGCACGGCGAGTTCGACGCGGGCAGCACCTGCTTCGGCGCGCCCGTGTTCGACCAGAGCGGCGCTGTCACGGCCGCCATCAGCATCGCCGGGCCGACCGCCCGCATGGACGCCGCGCGGGACCCGTTCGGGCCGCTCGTCGCCGAGACCGCCGCCGCCCTCTCCCGCCGCCTCGGCCACAGCGACCGGACGAAGCAGCAGACCGCCTAACCCGCAAGGAAACCCACATGACCATCACCAGCACCGACCCGCGCACCGGCACTACCGTCTCCACCGCCGAACCCACTTCGATCGACGAGGTCCGCCGCCTCGCCGCCGCAGCTGCGGCCGCCGCACCCGAACTCGACCGGCGCGGCCGCGTCTTCCGCGCGCGCCTCCTGCGCGCGGTCGCCTCCCGCCTCGAAGAGCGCCGCGAGGCCATCGTCGCCTTGGGCCAGAAGGAGACCGGGCTTCCCGAGGCCCGCCTCAACGGCGAACTCACCCGCACCGCCTACCAGGCCGAGTTCTTCGCGGGCGTCATCGAGGACGGCGGCTACCTCGAAGCGACGATCGACCACGCCGCCGACACCCCGATGGGTCCCGGCCCCGACCTGCGCCGCCTCCTCGTGCCGCTCGGGCCCGTCGCCGTCTTCGGCGCCTCCAACTTCCCGCTCGCCTTCTCCGTCCCCGGCGGCGACACCGTCTCGGCCCTCGCCGCCGGGAACCCGGTCGTCGTCAAAGCGCACGACTCCCACGTGGGACTCTCGCAGCTGTCCTATGAGGCCATCGTCCAGGCCTGCAATGATGTCGAAGCGCCCGAAGGCACCATCGGCATCGTCTTCGGCACCGAGGCGGGCGCGGCCCTCGTCGCCGACCCGCACGTGAAAGCCGTCGGCTTCACCGGTTCGCTCACCGGCGGTCGGGCCCTGCTCGACATCATCAACGGCCGCCCCGAGCCCATCCCGTTCTACGGTGAACTCGCGAGCGTCAACCCGCTCATCGTCTCCGCAGCGGCGGCTTCCGAAAGGCCCGAAGCGATCGCGAGCGGCCTCGTCACCTCGATCACCGGCTCGGGCGGGCAGCTGTGCACCAAGCCCGGCATCGTCCTCGTGCCCAAGGGCACCGGCGGCGACAAGCTCCTCGGCGCGGCCGCGGCCCTCATCGCCGAGAGCGCGGCGCAGCCGCTCCTGAACGCCCGCATCGCCGAGTCCTACCAGGCGATCACCGCGTCCTACACGGCCGCGCCGGGCGTGCGGGAACTCGCCACCGGCACTGCCGCACCGGAAGGGGGCTTCTTCGGCAGCCCGCGACTGCTCGAAGTGGACGCTGCCAAGTTCACGCCCGCCGTCGCCGAAGAGTGCTTCGGCCCCAGCGCGATCGCCGTCCGCTACGGCGACGCCGCCGAACTGCGCGCCGCGCTCGCCGTCCTCCCGGCCTCGCTCGCCGCGACCCTCCACATCGGTGAGGACGACCCGGAGCTCGACGCGCTCGTCGCACTCGTCAGCCCGCTCGCGGGCCGAATCGTCTTCGACCAGTTCCCCACGGGCGTGCTCGTCTCCTGGGCGCAGCACCACGGCGGCCCCTGGCCCTCGACGAACACCCTCCACACCTCGGTGGGCGCCACCGCGATCCGCCGCTTCCTGCGCCCGATGACGTGGCAGAACGCGCCGGAGTCCGTGCTCCCGGCGGAACTGCGCGACGGCGCCGGGGTCCCGCAGCGCGTGGACGGGCGCCTGCGCGCATGACCGCGCTGCCAGACGATGCCGCCGCCTGGGCCATGCTGGCCCTCGCGGCGGCGCTGGTCGGCTTCGCCAAGACCGGCATCAGCGGCATCGGCTCGCTGCCGATCCTGCTGTTCGCCACGGTGCTCCCCGCGAAGGAGTCCACGGGCGCGCTGCTGCCGGTGCTCATCCTCGCCGACCTGTTCGCGATCCGCTTCTACTCGCGCCACGTCGAATGGCGCGTGCTCGGGCGGCTCGCGCCCTGGGTCGTGGTCGGGACCGTGGCGGGCGCGGGCGTGCTCTTCTTCGTCGACGACACGCTCATGCGGCTGCTCATCGGCGTCATCCTCCTGGCGATGCTCGCCCTGCAGGTCTGGAACCGGATGCGGACCAAGGCCGAAGAGCCGAAGGCCCCGAGCGGCCTCGCCCGCCGGAGCGCCGCCGCCGGGGCCGGGATCGCCGCGGGCGCGACCACGATGATGGCCAACGCGGCGGGCCCGGTCATGGTCCTGTACCTGATGCTCTCGGGCTTCCCGAAGCTGCGATTCCTGGGCACGATGGCCTGGTTCTTCTTCGCGGTCAACCTGTTCAAGGTCCCGTTCAGCGTCGGGCTCGGCCTGATCTCGTGGCATTCGCTGCTGCTGGCCGTGATCCTCGTACCGGCTATCGCGGTCGGCGTGGTGATCGGCCGCGCCGTGGTGCACCGCGTGAACCAGAAGCAGTTCGAGCTCGCGACCCTTGTGGTCTCGGGAGTCGGCGCCGGGCTGCTCATCCTGTCGGCCGCCACCGGCTGACGACGTTTGCAGAGGCCGTTATCCGGGCATTCCGGTGGCGAGTGGGGGAGGTCCATCATGGCTGAAGACGTGATCGGCGTAGTCGGCGCGGGGATCGTGGGGCTGGCGGTCGCCCGCGAGCTGACGCGGCGCCGCCCCGGGGCCCGGATCGTGGTGTTCGAGAAGGAGAACCGCGTGGCGGCCCACCAGACCAGCCACAACTCCGGGGTCGTGCACGCCGGGATCTACTACGTCCCGGGCAGCCTGAAGGCCCGCCTCTGCACCAGGGGAGTGGCCCTCCTCAAGGAGTACTGCACCGAGCACGATCTGCCCTATGTGGAGTGCGGGAAGCTCGTCGTCGCCGTCCGCGAGGACGAGGTGCCGCGCATGGACGCGCTCTTCGGCCGCGCCGTCGCCAACGGCGTCCTCGGCCTGCGCCGCGTCGGCCCCGAGGAGCTGCGCGAGATCGAGCCGCACGCGGCCGGCCTCGGCGCGATCCACTCCCCGGGCAGCGCCATCACCGACTACGCGGCCGTCGCCCGCGCCTTCGCCGCCGAGGTCGAGGCCGCCGGAGGCGAAGTACGCCTGAACTTCCCGGTCGACGGCATCGAACCCGAAGGCGACCGCGTGCGCGTCGCCTCCGGCGAAGCCCGTGTCACCGTCGACCACCTCGTCCTCTGCGCCGGGCTCCAGGCCGACCGCGTCGCCAAGCTCGCCGGGGACGAGCCCGGCCCCCGCATCGTCCCCTTCCGGGGCGAGTACCTGCGCGTCGTCAACGACAAGGCCGCCCAGCTCAAAGGCCTCGTCTACCCGATCCCCGAACCCGGCTACCCGTTCCTCGGCGTCCACTTCACGCGCCGCATCGACGGGACCGTGGAGATCGGCCCGAACGCCGTGCTCGCCCTCGCCGCCGAAGGCTACCGCTGGCGCGACCTCAGCCCCGCCCACCTCGCCCGGCTCGCCGCCTGGCCCGGGGCCTGGCGGATGGCCGCGAAGCACTGGCGCATGGGCGCCCACGAGGTCTACGGCTCGGTCTCCATGCGCGCCTATATGAAAGAGTCGCAGCGGTACTTCCCGTCGATCGGCATCGAGGACGTCGCGCGCGACGGCTCCGGCGTCCGGGCCCAGGCCCTCGACCGGGACGGCGGCCTCGTCGACGACTTCCGCATCCACCGCCTCGGCCCCGTCACCGCCGTCCGCAACGCCCCCTCGCCCGCCGCGACCTCCTCCATGGCGATCGCCGAGCACGTCGTGGAGCAGCTGACTGCCGACGCCCTCAGATAAGCACCGGAGGCCCCTCTGACCTCGAATGATGCCAATAAGATGAGGTATCATGTATGTTTGGGGGAGTCGAACGAACGGAGGGCGGACCGTGGACGCCGCGAAGCCGCACCAGCGGACCCTGAACCGAGTGGAGACCCGGCAGATGCTCGGCCCGGACTCGCAGGTCGACGACAAGGCGCTCGCCTTCGCGCCCAACGACCCCGCGCTGACCGACCCGTTCCTGATCATGGCCGAGGACTGGTTCTCCAGCCCCGGTTTCGAGTGGCACCCGCACCGGGGCCTGGAGACCGTGACCCTCGTGGTCGACGGCGTCCTCGAACACGGCGACAACCTCGGCAACGCCGGGGCGCTCGAGCCCGGCGAGGTGCAGTGGATGACCGCAGGGAAGGGCATCGTCCACCGCGAGCTCGCCTATAAGAACGAGCACGCGCACACCTTCCAGCTGTGGCTGAACCTGCCGCGCGCCAAGAAGATGACGGACTCGCGCTACCAGGACCTCACCCGCGAGTCGATGCGGCGGGTCAGCCTCCCGGGCGTCGTGCTCGAGGTGCACGCGGGCCACGTCGATGGCGTCACCGGCGGGGCCGACACGCACCAGCCGGTGCAGGGCGTCCTCGCCCACCTCGATCCGCTCGCCGCATACGACCTCGCGGTGCCCGCCGAGCACCGGCTGTTCGCGCACGTCGTGAGCGGCCGCGTCCTCGTCGGCGGGCGAGAGCTGGAAGCGGGCCAGACCGGCTGGTCAGAGCCCGTGCCCGGCATCGAGTCGAGCCTCAACCTCGCCGCTCCCGACGCTGACGACCCGGCGCGCGTCCTCGTCTACAGCGGTACGCCGCTGCACGAGCCGGTCGCGTTCGGCGGGCCGTTCGTGATGAACAGCCGCGCCGAGATCCAGCAGGCTTTCCAGGACTTCCAGCGCGGGGATTTCGGCCCGGTGCCGCGCCAGGCCCGCCTCGCCTACGACCGCTGACGGCGCGGCGGGGCGACCGAGTCGCGGACGACGATGTGGGTGCCGAGGACGACCCGGTCGGCCGAGGCGCCTTCGCCGGCGCGCAAGGCGAGACGCACCGCCTCGCGGCCCAGCTGCTCGTGGGGGACGTGCACGGTGGTGAGCGCCGGGGTGAGTTCGGCCGAGATCGGGATGTCGTCGAAGCCGACCACGGACATGTCCTCGGGGACGCGGACGCCCTTCTCCCGCAGGGCTTTCAGGACGCCGATGGCGACCATGTCGGTGCCTGCGAAGATCGCGGTCACGTCGCTGCGTTCGGCCAGGAGCCGCTTCGTGAGCTCGTAGCCGGTGTCGATCTGGAACCTGCCCGGCAGGATCAGCGTCTCGTCGAGTTCGACGCCGTGCTCGGCGTGCGCGCGGCGGAACCCCTCGATCCGTTCGTCCGAAGTGGAGAGCCCGATTTCGCGCCCGAGGTAGCAGATCGTCCGGTGCCCGGCCGAGAGCAGGTGCGCGGTCATCCCGTACGAGCCGCCCACGTTGTCGTACTGGACGTTCAGCGCCGGGACGCCTTCGCCGAGCGAGGGGCGCCCGCACAGGACCAGGTGCGAGCCGGACTTGTCGAGCGCCTTCGCGAAGTACGCCATGCGCTCCTTGTAGACCTCGTTGTCCCAGGCCCCGCCGACGAGGATCACGGCCTCGGCGCGCTGCTCGCGCATGAGCTCGACGACGGCGAACTCGCGCTCGGGGTCGCCGTGCGTGGTGCACAGGAGGCACAGGCGCCCTTCAGAAGCGGCCTGCTGCTCGACGCCGCGCGCGATGTAGGCGTAGAACGGGCCGGTCACGTCGTCGACGACGAACGCGATGGTCTTGGTCGTCGCGCCCGCCAGGCCCCGGGCGTGCGCGTTGACGACGTAGTCGAGGTCCTTCATGGCCCGCAGCACCTTCGCGCGCGTGGCCGGGGCGACCGGGTAGTTCCCGGCGAGGACGCGGGAGACCGTGGGGGCCGAGACGCCCGCGGCGGCCGCGACGTCCTTGACGGTGGGCCGCCTGCCGCCTGAAGAATCGCGCACCTGGTGCCCCTTTCGTTTCCGGACCGTTCACAAGGCTAGGGGGTGCTCACGCCCGCCTGCCGAGGAGTTCGGGGTCGACCCGGTTGACCAGGGGCAGCCCGGCCGCGAGCCGTTCGGCTTCCTCCACGATGCACAGTCCCATGCGGGCCAGCTCGTTGCCCTGCGAGCCCGCCACGTGCGGGGTCAGGAACACGTTCGGCAGGTCGTACAGGGCCGATTCGCGCTGCGGCGGTTCGGGGTGCGTGACGTCGAGGACGGCCGAGAGGCGCCCGGTGCGCAGCTCGGCGACGAGCGCGTCGGTGTCGACCAGGCGCCCGCGCGAGGTGTTCACCAGGACGGTGCCGTCCTTCATCGCGGCGAGGCGCTCGGCGTTGATGAGGTGCCGCGTCTCGGGCAGGTCGGGGGCGTGGACGCTGACGACGCGGGCCTGCGTGACGAGGTGGTCGAGGTCGACCAGGCGCGCGCCGAGCGCGGCCGCTTCCGCTTCGGTCACGTACGGGTCGGCGAGCAGCACTTCGATGTCGAAGGGCCGCAGCAGTTCGGCGACGCGCCGCCCGATCGCGGAGGCCCCGATGAGGCCCACACGGAGGCCGAAGTTGCCGACCTCGGGGTGGATGTAGCCGAGCTCGAAGGACCGCTCGGCCCGGAACCGCTCGCGGAGGTTGAAGATCCCCTTGCCCGCCAGGAGGATCGCCGCGAGCGTGTACTCGGCCACGGGTAGCGCGTTCGCGCCCGCCGCCGAGGCGACCTCGACGCCCCGGTCCCACACGGCCGTGCCGACGTGGCCCTTGACCGACCCGGCGGCGTGGAGGACGGCCCGCAGCTTCGGCGCGCGGTCGAGGACCGGCGCGTCGAGTGCCGGTGAGCCCCAGCCGGAGACGATCACCTCTACCTCGGCGAGGTCGGCGCCGTCGAAGCTCCGGGCGACCGTGCCGGGGTCGATGTCGAGCACGGCGCCGAGCCGGCGCAGGAGCGGCTCGGGGAAGAGCTGCGGCAGGAACACGGGGTCCATCGCGAACAGCGCCTTGGGCAGATCGGCCACGGGAAGGGTCCTCCGAACGGTTCATGTAGAAATCGATTTCTACTCTAAGGGAGCCCGATTGATTTGTCGAGCCCGTACCGAGGGTGGCGGCTACCGCTCCGAAGAATGCGGTTTACCTGCTGTTTCATGGCCTTCCGCAACTGCTTCGACCTCCGCGTGTAACGATTCGGCAAACTCGGCTTGCGCTCGTGACAGCGCTCACCTAGTCTCACAGAATCCGGTTTCTATGCGAGCGGCCCACTCGCTCGCCCCCCTGAAGGAGATCCCATGAGCAACCTCTCGCGCCGCACGGTCGTCAAGGCCGGGGCGGCCGCCGCCGTCGCGGCCCCGGCGCTCGCCGCGTGCGGCCCCTCGGCCGGAGGCGACGGCGGCGGCAAGACCCTCATCCGGTTCCTGTACGCCACCGGCGACGCCACCTGGAACGAGGTCGTCGCGGCCGTCACCGACGCGTTCAACGCCCAGAGCGACACGGTCGTGGTCGAGCCCGAGCCCCTGCCCTCCGGCGCCGACTACGCGACCGCCCTGAAGACCGTCGACGCCACCGGCAACTGGCCGGCCCTGGTCGACATGCGCGACACCCTCACCTACATGGAGGCCGGGAAGATCGCGCCGATCCCCGAGAGCGTCACCGCGCTCCTCAGCGACGAGGTGTACTCGCCCGCCGAGGACGGCAGCGTCTACATCGTCCCGAGCACCGCCCTCAACGGCGAGATCGGGTTCAACATCGTCTACGACAAGGACTACTTCGAGGCCAACGGCCTCGCCGTGCCCACCACCTACGCCGAGTTCATCGCCCTCATGGACGCGATCAAGGCCAACGGCGACGTCCCGCTCGCCATGGCCGCCGCCGAGATCTGGCCCTCCGACCAGATCTGGAAGCCCCTCGCCGCGCCCACGTTCGCCGAGTACAGCGAGGGCGGCGGCTTCTGGAACGCCGTCGAGGCCGGGGAGGCGACCATCGCCGACCTGCGCGACCCCATGGACCGCTTGAAGACCATCACCGACACCTACGCCCTCGAAGGCTGGCAGTCCACGCAGGACGCCCAGACCTCCACGCTCATCATCAACGGCCAGGCGATCATGGCGACCTCATCCGCCGGGCTCGGGCGCCTCAACGACATCGCCAAAGTGGACCCCGAGTTCAACGCCGGGCTGTTCGTGATCCCCGCCGACGACGGCACCCTCCACGTCCTCAAGAACTCCGTCAACGGCGACACCGCCTCCGGCATCGCGATCTCCAAGCAGGCCGAGGAGAACGGCAAGGAGTACGACGCCGCCGTCGAGTTCCTCGAGTTCTACTACTCCGTGGCCGCGTGCGACCTCATGGAGGCCACGGGCGTCGTCTCCCCGAACATCAAGGCCGCCGCCGAGGTCACCCGCAACTCCAGCATCCCCGGCGCCGCCGACTACTTCGGGCTCCTGGAGAACCCCAAGCTCTCCTGGTACGAGAACGAGCCGACGAACCCCAACCACTCCACGTTCCAGACCTTCTTCCGCCAGAGCCGGATCGAGATGATGGACGACCAGATCACCATCGACGAGTTCATCGAGAAGTCCCAGGGCGAGTTCGAGAAGAACATGGCCGAAGGCTGACGAACCTTTCGGCGGCGCCCACCCCGGGGCGCCGCCCGAACCGCCAGAGAGGACTCCCGTGACCGACCAGCAAGTGCTCGTCAAAGCGCCCCCGGCCGAGCCCCCGCCCGCCGCCCGGCCCGCGCCGGGCCGCCGCCGGGCCCGCTTCGACCGGCAGCGCCTCGCGATGCTCCTGTTCATCGCGCCCGCCGCGATCCTGTACGCGCTCATGATGATCGTGCCCTCGCTGCAGTCGATCCAGTTGAGCTTCACGAACTGGGACGGCATCAGCGACACCTTCCAGTACGTGGGCCTGCGCAACTACGAGGACATCCTCACCGGCGGGCGGTTCTGGAACGCCGTCAAGAACACCCTCATCCTCGGCCTCGGCTCCGCCGTCATCGTCAACGTGATCGCCCTCGCCGTCGCGATGATGCTCGACAAGCTCGACCACGCCCAGGGCCTCTTCCGCACCATCGTGTACCTCCCGGCCCTGGTCAGCGGCTTCATCGCCGCCACCATCTGGAAGTACGTGCTCAACTTCAACTTCGGCGCCGTCAACTCGACGCTCAAGAGCCTCGGCCTGGACGCGCAGACCCGCGACTGGCTCGGCGACCACGACATCGTCATCGGCGTCCTGCTCTTCATCATCTGCTTCACCCTGGGCGGCAACACGACCCTGATCTACCTCGCGAACCTCCAGTCGGTGCCGCAGGAGCTGGTCGAAGCCGCCCGCATCGACGGCGCCTCGCGCGCCCAGGTGTTCCGCTACGTCACCTGGCCGATGCTCGCCGGGGCCGTCACCGTCAACATGACCCTCATGATGATCGCCGGGTGGACGATCTTCGACCAGATCATGGTCCTCACCCTCGGCGGGCCCGGGTTCATCTCCGAGACCATGGCGTTCTTCATCTACAAGGTCGGCTTCGGCGAGTACCGCGCCGGGTACGGCAGCGCCGCCGCCGTCGTCCTGTTCATCGTGGTCATGGCGACCACGGTGATCGCCAACCGCTACATGCGCAGCAGGGAGATCCAGGCGTGACCACCTCGAAAACCAAGCGCCGTCTGAAGCCCGGCGAGGTCGTCGTCATGGCCGTCCTCTCAGGTCTGGTCCTCGCCGTGTCCTTCCCCGTGCTGTACGCGCTCCTCAACTCCTTCCGCAGCTACGCGGACATCACCAAGGACCCGATGGGCCTGCCGACCTCGCTCGACTTCGGCAACTACGTGACCCTCTTCCAGACCACCGAGTACGGTGAGGCGCTGCTCAACACCCTGATCATCACCGGCGGGACGCTCGCCATCCTCATGGCCCTGGTCCCCATGGCCGCCTACGGGATCGAACGGGTCGGCGGCCGCACCGGCCGCTGGATCTACCTGCTCTTCATCGCCGGGCTCATGATCCCGTTCCAGGTGCGCATGATCCCGCTCGTGACCTCCATGAACGAGGTCGGCCTCTACTCGACCCTCACCAGCGTCATGCTCGTCCACTTCGGCGGGTCCGCCGCGTTCGGCGTGCTCCTGTACTGCAGCTTCATCAAAGGCGTGCCGCGCGAGATCGAAGAGGCCGCGAACATGGACGGCGCGGGCCGCCTGCGCACCTTCTGGTCCATCGTCTTCCCGATGCTCCTGCCCGTGACCTCCGCGTTCGTCATCATCCAGGCCCTCGGGCTCTGGAACGACTTCTTCATCCCGCTGGTGTTCCTCGACGCCTCCTCGGCCGGGACGATCAACGTGGCGCTCAGCCGCATGTCCGGGCTCATGGCCTCCCAATGGGAGCTGATCTACACCGGCGCGATCGTCGCCACGGTGCCCTCGGTGATCCTCTTCGCCGCGTTCCAGCGCTACTTCATCAAGGGCATGTCGATCGGGGCGGTGAAGGGATGACCGCGCTCCTCTCCTACGACGGGAGACTCGCCCGGGTCCTCCTCTCGGTCTTCCAGTGCTTCGCGGTCTCGGCGCTGTTCCTGGCCACCGCACTCCCGGCGGTCATCGTCGACCAGGCCTCCGGCACCGTTTCGCACGCCGCGATCTGGCTCGGCACCATCGCGGCCCTCCCGATCGGGCCCGGCGTCTACGCATGCCTCGCCGGGATGCGCGGCTTCATCGCCGCAGGCGGCTACGAAGGCGGCCTGTTCCGCCGCTTCTGGCGTGACTTCGCCACGGGCGCAACGCGCCTGCGCTGGCTCTGGCTCGGGACCGCCGCGATCGAACTGCTGCTGGCCTACAACGCGGCCCTGTACGGCAGCGGTGACGGCGCGTTCCTCGCCGTCACCGCCGGGGGAGCAGTGGTCGCGCTGGCGGGGGTCGCGGTCTGCTGCGCTGCGCTGCAAGGCGCCTCAGGCAGACCTCTCGAACTCCTCACCCTCGCGCTCCACGCCGCGGCAACCCGCCCCCTGGCCCCGCTTGCGTGGCTCGCCGTCCTCGGGGCCGCCCTCGCCGCCACGCAGCTGCCGCTCTTCGGCACGAACCTCGCCCTGTTCCTCCCGGCCCTAGCGGCCTGGGCGGTCCTCGCGGTGAACCGGGCGGCGGGCTTCAACCGGAAGGCCGCGGCCCTCCGCTAGGGCCCAGGCCAGGTCGGTCCCGATGAACAGTCGCGGCGCGCCGTCGAGCACGACCGAGGCGCGCTTCGCCTTGGCCTGGAAGGTCTTCGGCCGACCGATGCAGTCGAGCTGCCGCAGCGTCGCACCTGCCGTCGGGACGCTCAGCGTCGTCTTGGTCGGCCAGTGGTCGACCCAGACCTCCGGTGCCGGGAAGTGCCAGCCCGCGGGGTCGTGGTCGGCGTTGAGGATGTATCCGTCCGCGCGGTTCCACAGCACGGCGGCCTCGCCCGCGGGCGTGTCGAACAGCAGGCCCTTGGTCTCGGGGTCGTCGAACGCGAGCCAGCCCAGGGGCACCGCCTCGTCGAGGGCCCGGGCCGCGTTGGCGTAGGCCAGGAGCGAGGGCTTGGCGCTCACGTCCCGGTTCATGAGTCCGAAGTGGTACTCCACGTTGTCCGGGTCCGCGACTTGCGGCATGCCGAGCACGCTGTCGTGGAACTGGTACCAGAGCACGCCTTTGATCCCTTCGGCCTTGGCGATCGCGAGGGTGAGGAAGACGTTCTCGGCGGCCTGCCGGTAGGTGTCGTTCCACCAGCCGTTCGGGCGGGTGCAGGCGTACGCCTCGGTGAGCCAGACGTCCTTGGGCCCGTGCTGGGCCATGAGCGCCTGGAGCCTGCGGAGTCCGCCGAGGAAGTTCCAGTACAGCCCGTGCGCACCGGCCTCCCATTCCGCTTCGGCGGGAACGTAGTCGGGGGTGAAGTTCCCGCGTCCGGGGTGGTAGGCGAAGCCGTCGATGAGGTCCCAGCCGCCGCCCGCGATGAAGTTCTCGACCCACGGCTCGTCCATGCCCGCGAGCCCGTTGTTCAAGAGCTTGAGCCCTGAGCCGGTGGTGGTGACGTGGTCGCGCACCGGTCGTAGTGCCTTGTCGATGTACGCCTGCGCCGCGTCGCCGGTGTTGAAGGGGCGGTTGAGCTCGTTGCCGACCTCGAAGTAGTCGGCTCCGGCGGCGGCCGCCTTGTCGGCGTTGGCCGCGGCCCACTCGGCCGCGACCTCGTCGGTCACGTCGAGCGACGGCTGCAGCTCGATGTTGTGCGCCATCCCGCGGGCGTCGAAGACGGAGGGCGGGAGCCCCGGCCCGCCGTCGTAGGAGATCCGGACCCGGTTGATGCCGACCTGCTGCCACAGGTCGAGCAGCGCGTCGGCCGAAGGCACCTGGAGCCACGGGTAGTTGGCGATCCCGAACATGCTCTCGGCCCCGGCCCGGTACGTGTGCGGGGCGAGGACGGCGAGGTTGGTGCGGGCGAACGCCGTGTCGCCGCCTGAGACCGCGGTGACCTCGGCGAGGGCGATGCCGTGCGCGGGGGCCGCCACGGTGAAGACGTGGTCCCAGGTGGATTTCGCGGGGACGGTCCCGGTCACGGTGGCGCGTGCCAGCTCCGCGCCGTCGAAGTCCTTGGCCCACCAGGAGAGTGCGACGTCGCGCGCGTTCGACGAGCCGTTCGCGACCTGCACGTTGAGCGCCATCGGCGCCCCGGCGGCCTCCCAGAGGTTGAACGGCTGGTCGGTCCAGATCTCCACGCCCAGTTCGCGACTCGTGCCGATCGAGGCCGCCGCCACCGGGCGCCGGGAGGTGAAGAAGAACGCCGCCTCGCTGACGAGGCTCCCGTCCGCCTGCGCCGTGCCGGGCGCGTGCACCCAGGTGGCGTTCGTCCACGCCTGCTTCGACCTGGCCAGCAGGAACATCCCGTGCAGGTCGGCGCTCCAGGTGGAGGCGTGGGCGACGCCGACCGTGTCCTCGAAGGGGATGCCGCCGCCGGGGTCGCGGACCCATTCGGTGACGGCCACGTACTCGTCGGGCTCCGCGGGGGCCTGGATCGCCCGGCTGAAGAGGAAGCCGTCGGGGATGAGCGTGGCGGGGCCGGTGACGTGCCATTCGAGGTGCACGTGGTCGGTGGCGACGGTGAAGAGCCCGTAGACGGCGACGGCCCCCGCGGCGGCCGGCATCGTGTAGTCCATCCGGATCGCGGGCGTCCCGTCGGCGAGGGCAGTGAGGGACGGGGTGCCGCCCGTGGAGAGCTGGATGCCCGCGGCGGCGTCCTTGATCTGGAACTTCGAGCCCGCCGAGCGGACCGTGCCCTGGCCGTCGCGGATCGCGACGCGCCCCCCGACGCTCGCGAGGACGCTCACCCCGCTCGCCGAGAGCACGACGTCGCCGTCGGCGGCCCAGGCCCGGACCGGGCTCGGTTCCGCCACGAGCAGGACGCCCGCGGCGAAGGTGGCGCCGAGGAGGCCGCGGCGGGTCACCTCGGGTGTGTTCTGGTCAGACGCCATCGTCTGTCTCCCATGCTGTTGGGCGGCTCCGCGGCGGCCGGGGAAGGGCCGGGCGGAGCGGCCGTCGACACCGCCAAGTTGATAATTCGCATTATCAGCGGTACATCGAACATCCTGCATGTCCCCGAACTGCCGTGTCAAGGGTGCTTGCGGAATTTGATGATCCGTATTATCGTTCCGAGGACCCGCTGCTAATGCGCATTATCGAGTTCGATGGGAAACGACAGATGACAGGGAAGCCCGGCAAGGTGACGCAGCGCGAGATCGCGCGGATCGCCGGAGTCAGCCAGACGACGGTCTCGATGGTGCTCAACGACCGGGACGGCTCCAACGTCCGCATCCCCGACGCCACCCGCGAGCGGGTGCGCCGCGCCATCGAGCAGTCCACCTACGTCGCCGACCCCGCCGCGCGCCGCCTCGCGGGGCTCGACAACAAGATCCTCGGCGTCTTCACCTACGAATCGGCCCTGACCCCCGAGAGCATGGACTTCTACGGGCCGCTGCTCAACGGGATCGAACGGGCCGCCGAGAACCTCGGCTGCGACCTGCTGTTCTTCACCGGCTCCCCGGTCGAGGAGGGGCGGCGCCGCCTGTTCCACCGCAGCACCCGGCTGCGCCTGGCCGACGGCTGCGTCCTCCTCGGCCAGCAGATGGACGGCGACGACCTCGAGCGCCTGGTCGACGAGGCGTTCCCGTTCGTCGCGGTCGGCCGCCGCGACGAGACCGACGCCCCGGTGCCCTACGTCGGGATCGACTACGGCGCCCTCACCGAGACCCTCATCGCCCGCGCCGCCGAACTCGGCCACGAGCGCGCGCTCTACGTCCACCGCGACCGGGACAGCCCGACCGCCCGCGACCGCCTCGCGGCCGTCGCCCGCGCCGCCGGGGGGCAGGTCGCCTTCACCCTCGCGCCCGTCGGCGACGACCTCACCGGGCTGCCCGGCCTCATCGCCGAGACCGGCGCGACCGCCGTGTTCGCCGAGGACGCCTTCCTGATCGAAGATCTCGCCCTGGTCCTCGCCCAGACCGGTGTCGGTGTTCCAGAAGCGGTGTCGCTCGCGGCCCTCGGCGAGGTGCGCGGCCACCGCATCGCCGGGCACGCGCTCTCGGGATTCCAGGTCCCCCGCCAGCAGGTCGCGGCCGAAGCGCTCGCCCTGCTCCAGCAGCTCATCTCCACACCCGCCGAAGAGCAGGAGGGGATCGTGCGCCAGCGCCTGCTCCAAGGCGACGTCGAGTTCGGCGCCACCCTCGCCGCCCGGGGCGGTGCCCGATGACCCGCATCCGAACCGATATCGCGGTCGTCGGCGGCGGGCTGGGCGGCGTCGCGGCCGCGCTCGCGGCCCTGCGGCGCGGCCGCCGCGTCGTCCTCAGCGAGGAGTACGCGTGGCTCGGCGGCCAGCTCACCTCGCAGGCGGTCCCGCCCGACGAGCACGTCTGGGTCGAGCAGTTCGGCGTCACCGCCAGCTACCGCGAACTGCGCGAAGGCATCCGGCAGTACTACCGGGACGCCTACCCGCTGACCGACGCGGCCCGCCGCGACCCGCAGCTGAACCCCGGCCGGGGCCGCGTCAGCCGCCTCTGCCACGAACCGCGCGTCGCGCTCGCGGTCCTCACCCGGATGCTCGCGCCGCACCTGTCGAGCGGGCGGCTCACCGTGCTGCAGCCGCACGTGCCCGTCGCCGCCGAGACCGTCGACGGCATCGTCCGCTCGGTCACCTTGCGGCACACCGGCACCGGGGACGAGACCGTGGTCGAGGCCGCGTTCGTGCTCGACGCGACGGAGACCGGCGACCTGCTGCCGCTCACCGGAACCGCGTACGTGGTCGGCGCGGAGGCCCGGTCCGAGACCGGGGAGCCCAGCGCCCCAGAGGAGGCCGACCCGGGCAACGTCCAGTCCATCGCCTGGTGCTTCGTGTTCGACCATGTCGAAGGCGACCACGTGATCGAGCGCCCCGACGACTACGGGCACTGGCGTGCGCTCGCCCCGAGCTTCTGGGGCGACGCCATGCTGTCGTTCACCGCGCCCAACCCGCGCACCCTGCGGCCGGAGACGCGCACCTTCAACGTCAACCCGCCGTTCGCCACCGTGGGCGGCGACGAGGACCCCCGCGAAGACCCGGGCGACTCGGACCTGTGGGTGTTCCGCCGCATCGCCGCGCGCGAGACGTTCCTGCCCGGCAGCCTCGACAGCGACATCGTGCTCGCGAACTGGCCGCAACTGGACTACCTCGGCGGGTCCGTCATCGACACCCCGGACCGCGCCGAGCACCTGCGCGCCGCGAAGGCCCAGTCCAGGGCGTTCGTGTACTGGCTCCAGACCGAGGCGCCCCGGCCCGACGGGGGTACCGGGTGGCCCGGCCTGCGCCTGCGCGGGGACGTCGTCGGCACCGACGACGGCTTCGCGCAGGCCCCGTACATCCGCGAGTCCCGGCGCATCCGCGCGATGCGCACGGTCGTCGAGCAGGACGTCTCGGTGGCGGTGCGGGGCCACGGCGGCCCGGCCCGGTTCGAGGACTCCGTGGGCGTCGGCATGTACCGCATCGACCTCCACCCCTCGACCGGCGGCGACAACTACATCGACGTCGAGTGCGCCCCCTTCGAGATCCCGCTCGGTGCGCTCGTCCCGGTCGCCACCAGGAACCTCCTGCCCGCCGCCAAGAACATCGGCACCACGCACATCACCAACGGCGCCTACCGGCTCCACCCGGTGGAGTGGAACGTCGGCGAATCCGCCGGCGAACTCGCCGCCTTCTGCCTCGAGCGGTCGCTGCACCCCTGCGACGTCGCCTCGAAACCGGAACTGACCCGACGGTTCCAGGCCGCCCTCGTCGAGGCCGGCATAGAAATCCACTGGCCCGAGATCCTCGGCTATTAAAGGAAGACATCATGCGCACAGCAAAGAAGCTGGTCAGTGCCCTCGCACTGGGCACGGTCGCCCTCGCGTCCGGCTGCGGCGGCGGCCCTGCCGCCCAGGACGGCGACGTCGAGCTCCGGATGACCGTGTGGACCTCCAATGAGGACCACCTCGCGCTCTTCGACACGATCGCCGACGCCTACCTGGCCGACCACCCCGAGGTCGAGTCGATCACGTTCGAGAGCCTGCCCTTCGAGGAGTACAACACGACCCTGACCACCCAGATCGCGGGCGGCAACCCGCCCGACCTGGCCTGGATGGGCGACCTGTCGGCCGACCTCATCGACTCCGGCGCCCTCGTCCCGCTCACCGACGCCTTCGAAGGCACCGAAGGGTGGGCCTACGACGACCTCGTCCCGAGCGTGACCGCCGAGTTCAGCCGCGACGGCGAGCTCTACGCCTACCCGTTCTCGAACTCGCCGTTCGCCCTCTACGTCAACACCGACCTCCTCGCCGAGGCCGGGCAGACCCTCCCGGCCGAGCCCGCGTGGGACGACGTCTCGGCGGTCGGCGCGGCGGTGCACGAGGCCACCGGCAAGGGCGGCTTCGTGGTCAACGACTTCAACTACTCCTCGTGGAACACGCTCGCGACCGTCTGGACCGGCTTCGGCGCCGCCGCCTGGAACGAGGACGGCACGGACTGCGGCTTCGACAGCCCCGAGATGGCCGAGGCCTTCCAGTTCCTGCACGACGCCGCCTTCACCGACGAGTCGATGCCCGGACCGGGCACCACCGCCGACTTCTTCGCGGGGGACGCGGCCTTCGCCGTCGCCCAGGTCTCGCGCGCCGGCAACCTCGACGGCTCCTTCGCCTACGACCTCCACCCGCTCCCGCAGGGGCCGGTCGGCTCCTACTCGGTGATCGGCCAGGCCGGTATGGGCGTGCTCCAGTCGAGCGCCCACGCCGAGGAGGCCACCGGCTTCCTCGCGTACCTGACGAACCCGGAGAACGCCGCGCAGCTCGCCCAGTACTTCCCGCCGCCGCGCCAGTCGCTGCTGACCGGAGAAGCGCTGGCCGCGAACAACACCAAGTTCACGGCCGACCAGCTGCAGAACGTCGTGGTCGACCAGATCCCCGGCGCGGTGACGCTCCCGAACCACACGGGCCCCGCCGAGATCGCCCAGAAGGCGAAGACCGCGCTCGACGCCATGTGGACCGAGGGCGCCGACGTGCCCGCCGTGCTCGCCTCGGTCTGCGACGCCATCGACCCGCTCCTGGCCGGCAGCTCGTGACCGACACCCGAACCACCACCCGGAGGGCGTCGGCCGACGCCCTCCGGGGCCGGGCCGCACCGCGGCGGCGCCCGTTCTGGACCCTCGGGCGCGCCGACGCGCTCACCGGCTACCTGTTCATCGCGCCGCAGCTCCTGGGCGTCGTCGTCTTCGTCCTGGTCCCCGTCGGCCTCGCGATCTGGTACAGCCTCAACCAGTGGAACCTCTTCACTGGCGAGACGGTGTTCGTCGGCGGCGACAACTACGCCGCGGCCCTGAACGACCCGCAGCTGCCGAGCGTGCTCGGCGCGACCGCGGTCTTCTCCGGCGGCGTCGTCGTCCTCAACATCGCGCTCGGACTCGCCTTGGCGGTCATGCTCAACCGCCGCTTCAAGGGCGTCACGCTCTTCCGGACGCTCTTCTTCTCGCCGGTCGTCGTCTCCGTGGTCGCCTGGACCCTCGTGTGGGGCTTCCTCCTGCAGGACAACGGCGGCCTGAACGGGGTCCTCGCGCAGCTCGGCGTCGACGGTCCGAACTGGCTCCAGAGCGGCCCGACCGCGATGATCGCCGTGACCTTCACCCAGGTGGTGCGCAGCGTCGGCATCAACATGGTGCTCTTCCTCGCCGCGCTCCAGGGCGTGCCGGGCGAACTGTACGAGGCGGCCCGCCTCGACGGCGCCTCCAGCCGCCGGGTCTTCACCCGGATCACCCTGCCGCTCATCTCGCCGACGCTGCTGCTCACCGCGATCATCACGATCGTCGGCGCGCTCCAGTCGTTCGCCCAGATCGCGGTCCTCACCGAGGGCGGGCCGGGACTCTCGACCACCGTCCTCGTCTACTACGTCTTCCAGCAGGCGTTCAGCTTCAACGACATCGGGTACGGCTCGACGCTCGCCCTGATGCTCCTCACCTTCGTGATGGTGCTGACGATCCTGCAATGGCAGATGCGCCGAAAGTGGGTGTTCTATGAGGACTGACCTCAGACCCGGGGCCGGACCGGTCCTGCGACGGATCGCGCTCTACGCCGCGCTGACCGTCATGGCGGTACCCTTCGTCGTACCGACACTGTGGATGATCTCCTCGTCCTTCAAGCCGCTCAACGAGATCTTCGCGTCGCCGCCGTCGTTCTTCAGCGAATCGCCCACCTTCGCGGCCTACACCGAGGCGTTCACCTTCCAGCCGTTCGCGAGGCAGTACCTCAACAGCGTCTACATCGCGCTGGCGGTCATGGTGATCACGCTGCTGGTCTCCGCGCTTGCCGGGTACGCCTTCGCGCGCATCCGCTTCCCCGGCAGGAACCTGCTGTTCATCGTGGTGCTCATCGGGCTGCTGGTGCCGAGCGAGGTGACGATCGTGCCGCTCTTCCAGATGTTCAAGCAGTCCGGGCTGGTCAACACGCACTGGCCGCTGATCCTCGTGACCGCCTTCGCCGCGCCGTGCGTGCTCGCGACGTTCATCATGCGGCAGTTCTTCATCGCGCTCCCGGTCGAGCTGGAGGAGGCGGCGCGGCTGGACGGCCTGGGGCGCTTCGGCATCTGGTGGCGCATCTGCGTCCCGCTGGCCAGGCCCGCGCTGTCGGCGGTCGCGATCCTGACGTTCCTCGCCTCGTGGAACCTCTACCTCGAACCCACGGTCTACCTGACCTCGCCGGAGCTGTTCACGCTCCCGCAGGCCCTGACCAGGTTCACCGACGCCTACGGCGGCGAGATGTGGAACACCCAGCTCGCGGCGGCGACGATGACCGTCGTCCCCGTCCTGGCGGTCTTCCTGATCGCCCAGCGCCAGTTCGTCGAGAGCCTCGCCCACTCGGGGCTGAAAGGCTGAGCGCGGTGATCGGCTCCGATCTGGAGCCGATCACCGGGGTCAGTCGCGCAGGAGCGGCAGGAGCCGGTCGCCCTGGCGCTTGATCTCCGGCAGGTACGGGGTGTCGGAGAGGACGAAGTGGCTGACGCCCAGCGCCTCGTACTTGCGCAGCGACTTCGCGACGTCCTCGGCCGAGCCGACCAGCCACGTCGTGCCCGCGCCGCCGCCGCCCACTCTGCCCGGGGCGGTGTAGAGGTTGTCGTCGAGCACGTCGCCGCGCGCGGCCAGGTCGAGGAGCCGGCGCTGGCCGGTGGCCTTGTGCCAGTCGTGGTCGGTGGGGGTCTTCCCGGCGTTCGCCATCTGCGCCACTTTCGCTTCGGCGTCGGCCCAGGCCTGCTCGGTGGTGTCGCGAACCAGCGTCGTAACCCGCAGCCCGAACTCGAGCGGCGCGTGCTCGCGGCCCAGCTCCGCGCTGAGGCGCTTGAGCCTGTCGATGCGCTCGGCGACGCCGTCGAGCGGTTCGCCCCAGAACAGCTGCACGTCGGCTTCGGCCGCCGCGACCCGCTCGGCCGCTTCGGAAGCGCCGCCGAAGTACAGGCGGGGGTGGCGGCGTTCGCCGTCCGCGACCGGCTTGAGTTCGAGGCTCGCGTCTTGGACGCCGAAGTACTCGCCGTCGTACGTCACGTGGTCCTCGGTCCAGAGCCGCCTGGCGATCTGGATGAACTCCTTCGTCCGGGCGTACCGGTCCGCTTGCGCGCCTTCGGTATCGCCGTACGCCGCCTGGCCGTCCCGGCCCGACACGATGTTGACGAGCACCCGGCCGCCGGTGAGGTGGTCGAGCGTCGCCGCCGCTGAGGCGAAGTTCGCCGGGCGCCAGTAGCCGGGCCGGATCGCGATGAGCGGTTTGAAAGTGGTGGTCCGCGCCGCGAGCGCGGTGGCGACGGTGAACGTGTCGGGCCTGCCCCAGCTCGTGCCGAGCAGCGCGCCGCCCCAGCCGTGGGCCTCCAGCGCTTCGGCCTGATCGGTCAGGGTCTGCAGGCTGTTGTGGCCCTCGACGACGTCGTCGCCGCGGTGCCCGGGGCGGGCCTGGTTGGGGATGTACCAGAGGTGTTCGCTGCTCACGGGGGTCTCCGCATCCGTAGATCATATATATCCTATCGACATAGTATAGAAACTGGCGGGCGCCGTCCACTTCCGCAGTGATGCGCGGGTGCTTATATGCGCATCCCGTTGGTATTCAAGGTCACCGGAACCGAAGGTGCATTAGGACTTCATGTTGACAATGGTTTCCGTTACCATAATCAACAGGCCCCGCCCCCTGATGCCGAAGGACCCCCGATGACCCTGACCAAAGCGCTGCCGCGGGCCGGAGCTCTCGCCGCCGCGCTCCTCCTCACCGCACTGGCGGCGCCGGCCTCGGCGCAGACCGACCGGACCGTCCTCTCGGTGGGGCACACCGACGCGATGCAGGTCCACCTGGACGGCGACCGCCTGGCCCTGCGGGTCAAGGACGACACCGGCGACGAGCCGGTCTACCGCCACCCCGACGACGTGCTGTTCCAGGTGCTGCCGGAGGCCGAGACCGCGATCCCCGACAGCGGCGTCCTGGACTTCCTCGGCGAGCCCGGCGACCCGATCTGGGTCCTGCCGTTCACGCAGGACCACAGCCTGCTGTGGCCGGGCTGGAGCACCGAGCCGCTCAACAGCGGCCAGTTGCAGGGCAACAAGATCCAGCTGACCCTCGCCGCCATCGAGGGCCCCGGCGACCTGGCCCTGTGGGCCCCGGGCAACCTCGGCGGCACCACCGTCCACTTCAACACCCGCGACGGCCTGCCGGACTCGATCGACGTCAGCGTCAACTCCCACGTGCACGCTGCCTGGGCCTTCACCGCCGCAGGCGAGTACACGCTGACCTGGAAGGCCAGCGGCACCCTCGCCGACGGGACCGCGGTCGACTCGCAGGAGTACGCCTACCAGTGGGTGGTCGGCGAACTCCCGAGCGACGACCCCGACCCCGACCCCGATCCCGACCCGGGCACGCCCGACCTGGACGGCCGGCTCGTGCTCGACCGCGGGCACGTCGACGTCTTCAACGGCGACATCGAGGCAGACGGCACCCTGACCATGGACATCAAGGACGGCAGCAAGGTCCACTCCGCCGACGTCGTCTACCGGGACCCCGACGACGTGGCCTTCCACGCGCCTCCCGGGACCGAGACGACCCTGACCGAGGAGCTGGTGTCGCAACCGGGCTGGGACATGCTCGGCAAGGCCGGCGACATCGTCTGGCAGCTGCCCGACACCGAGCAGAGCGGCAAGCTGTTCGCCGGATGGAGCACTGAGGACATCGCCGCCACCGAACTGGCGACCGACTCGATCTCTTTGAACCTCAGCGCAGTCGAAGGCCCCGGCGATTTCAAGATGTACCAGGTCGACGACTTCGGTTCGATCATGCCGCTCGCCGACTCCGCCGACGGCGTCCCCGACCGGATCGCCACCGGGGCGCACGCCCACGCCCACGCCAACTGGGTCTTCACCGCGCCCGGTGTCTACACCCTCACCTGGCAGTTCGAGACCACCCTCGCCAACGGCACCACCGTCGCCTCCGACCCCGAGGCGTACGTCTTCGTCGTCGGCGAATGGCCGACCGACGACGGCGGCGAGGACCCGGTCGACCCCGGCGACCCCGAGCTCGAGAGCACCCAGACCATCACCGCCACTGTGGACACCGATGCGGGCGGGCTCGTCATCAGCGTCGACCCGGACGACCGCGACGTGGTCCTCCCCGCGATGGCGCTCAACAGCACCGCCACCCGCTGGACCACCGAGGGGGAGCTGCGGCCGGTCACCGTCACCGACACCCGGTCCGCCGACCCCGGCTGGAACGCCGCCGCGCAGGTGAGCGAGTTCGCCAGCGACGCAGGCGGATTCAGCAGCTCGCACCTCGGCTGGCTCCCCGGCGTCGTCTCCTCCGGCGACAGCCAGCAGGTCGCGCCCGGTGCCGCCGTGCAGGGCGAACTCGACGGCGGCCCGGGCCTCTCCACCTCGCAGATCCTCGCCGCCGCCGCGGCCGGAGCGGGCAAGGGCACCTGCGTGCTCGGCGCCGACCTCCGGCTCGACCTGCCCACCGACGTCGAGTCCGGTACCTACACCGCGCTCGTCACCTTCACCGCCATCTAAATAACCCAGAAAGGCAATTCCCTTGCGAACCATCGCGAAGTACGCCGCCGTCGCCGCAGCCGCGGCTGCGGTCCTGGCCGCGACCGCCGCCCCGGCGACCGCCCAGACCTCGAACATCACCGTCCTCGACCACGGCCACGTCGACGTGTTCGGCCTCGCCTACGAGAACGGCGTGCTCGACCTCCACGTCCACGACGAGGAGAGCGCCACCGAGTACGCGCCGAGCGAAGTGCTCCTCAAGGCCAACAACGAGGCCAAGACCACCGTCCCCGCCGGATACGACTTCCTCGGGACCGCCGGTTCCGACGTCTGGGTCCTCCCCGACACCGAGGTCGAAGGCCTGCTCTTCGCCGGTTACGGCGCCGAGGAGATCCTGCCCGGCGACTTCGTCGACGACAGCCTCCAGATCACCGTCCACGACGCCGAGGGCCGCGGCGACGTCGCCCTGTACACCGTGGACGACTTCGGTGCGGCGAACGTCCTGTTCGACTCCAACGACGGCGCGGGCTCCTGGGAGGCCACCGCGGGAGGCCACGGCCACATGAACTGGGGCTTCTCCAAGTCCGGCCTCTACAAGCTCACCGTCGAGGCTGAAGGCGTCGACGCCGCCACCGGCCAGGCCGTCTCCACCGGCGAGGTCGACTACTGGTTCTGGGTCGAGGCCTAGCCCCCACTGCGACCACCCCATGAGGACGGGCGGGGCGGCCCGACACACTCCCCGGACCGCCCCGCCCTCCCCGCTCCACACCGAAGAAAGGGAACCCCCATGCGAACCCTCGCGAAATCCTCCATCGTCGCCGGTGCGGTCGGCGCCGCCGCCGCGCTGCTGTTCTCCGGCACCGCGCAGGCGCTGACCACGGTCGGCTCCGGCCACGTCGACGTCCTCGCGCTCGCCTACGACGACACCGCTAACAAGCTCGACCTCAACGTGGAACTGGCCGACGGCTCGACCGCGGAACCCGCTGACGTCCTCTTCGACGTCCACAGCGGCCACCAGGTCACCCAGGCCAGCGCCACGGCCTGCCGCTGGGACGCCGGCACCAACTGGGTCCTGCCGCGACTCTCCGCCACCGGGAAGCTCTGGGCCGGTTGGAACACCGACGGCCTCGTCCTCGCCGACTTCGGCGGCTCGGTGACCGCCGACCTCCTCTCCTACACCGCGCCCACGGGCGGCCAGGTGTCGGTCTACGACTCCGCCACCGGCGTGACCCGCCTGCACACCGACCCGGCCTGCGACGACGGCACCATCGCCGTCGCCGAGACCCACCACCACCCGACCTGGGTCTTCACCGAGCCCGGCACCTACACGCTGACCTTCCAGCTCACCGGCACCCACACCACCGACGGCGCGGTGACCTCCGACCCGGTCACCTACACCTTCGACGTCGGCTAATACCGAGTTCTCCTTCCACAGGAGCGGGGCGGCCTGTCAGCCGGGCCGCCCCGCGCCCCCGCTCCGCCTCTTCGCTCCGCCTCCTCAAGCTGAAAGTGCCCCAGTGAAACCCATCCCCGCGCTGAACCTCAAAGCCCTGAGCGCCGCCGCCGCGCTTGCCGCGTCGCTGGCGGCCGCCGCCCTCCTCGCGGTCGACTCGGTCGCCGCCCAGGAGGCGACCGAGGAGGAGCCCGCCGCCGTCACCTGGGGCGTCAACCCCTCCAGTCAGGACGGGCCGGACGGCCGGGCCGCGTTCGACTACGAGCTCGACCCCGGCGAGACCCTGATCGACTTCGTGGGCGTCTCCAACTTCGGGACCGGGCCGGTCACCGTGCAGCTCTACGCATCCGACGCCTACACGACCGAGACCGGGACCTTCGACCTCCTGCCCTCCACTGAGGACCCTGTCGACGTCGGCACCTGGGTCGGCTTCAACGAATCAGCGCTCACCATCGCGCCCCAGACCCGCCTCGACGTGCCGTTCGCGCTCACCGTCCCCACCGGCGCGACTCCCGGCGACCACGTGGGCGGCATCGTCGCGGCCGTCACCGAGACCGCGACCGACGCGAACGGCAACGAGATCCAGGTCGAGCGGCGCGTCGGCGTCCGCATCCACCTGCGCGTCACCGGCGAACTCGACCCGAACCTCGTCCCCGAGACCGACGACGAGGCCTTCCACTACACGTGGAACCCGGTCGAACCCGGCGACCTCAGCTTCGACTACGCCGTCGAGAACACCGGCAACGTCCGTCTCCAAGGGACGCTCGTCGCCCGCATCTCCGGCCCCTGGGGCCTCCTGAAGCGCGAGTTCCCGGTAGCGGAACTCCCGCAGGTCCTTCCCGGCGACCGGTACGAGGGCACCGCCCGCCTCGAAGGGGTCTGGCCGCTCCTCTACGAGCACCTCGAACTGACCGTCCGGCCCGAAGCGGTGAACGAGGCCGACGCCGAGGCGCGGCTGCCGTCCCGCTCCGACGAGACCGGCCTGTGGGCCCCGCCGTGGACCCAGGCCGCCGTGCTCGCACTGCTCGCCCTCCTCACGTGGATCTGGGTCAAGGCCCGCAAACGCCAGCGGCGCAACGCGATCCAACCCGCGCCCGAACCCGCCGACCCTGAGCCCTCGAACGACGTGGAAAAGGAGCCCGCCGAAGCATGAGAACGATCCTGACCGCCGCGACCGCAGCCGCCGCGCTGCTGCTCACCGCCTGCTCCGGCGCGGGCGGCGCCAGCGACGGCGTCGACGTCGTCGTCACCACCGAACTCATCAAGAACTGGACCGAAGTCGTCGGCGGCGACCGCGTCAACGTCGAGACGATCGTCCCGCCCGGCGGCGACCCGCACTCCTACGAGCCCAGCCCGAACGACGCCGCGAAAGTCGCCCGCGCCGAGCTCGCCCTCACCAACCACCTCCTCCTCGAAGACCACCCGCTCATCAAGCTCTTCGACGCCAACGTCCCCGAAGGCGTCCCCAACCTCTCCCTCGCCGAGAACGCCGAACCCTACGGCGCCAAGCTCATGCCGCTCGTCGAGAACATCACCCTCGACACCGTCTGGCTCGGCTTCGGCGTGCGCGGTGAGACCGAGACCCGCTCGGCCGAGATCGGCGTCCAGCTCACCGAGTTCACCGGCCCCGGCCAGGCGGCCATGTTCCTCACCGACGCCTTCGGGCAGCCCGAGATCTACTGGAACACCGCCGACGGACTCGACGCGGCGGACGTCATCACCTTGCCGCCCAACGCGCACACGCACGTCAACTGGACCTTCACCGAACCCGGTGTCTACACCCTCACCACTGTCGCCACCCTGAATGAGAACGGCGCGGCCACCGAGGTCGGCACCGCCACGTTCACGTACGCGGTCGGCGTCAACCCGCGCGAAGTCCAGCCCGGCGCCACGGTCCTCGACAGCGGCCACGTCGACCTCACCGTCGACCTCGACACCAAGGGCTTCATCGCCCGCGACGACGACCGGGGCGAACTCGCCACCGACACTGTCGTGATCGACGTGCCCACCAAGGCGATCGAGGAGATCCCCGAAGGCGACCAGTTCGCGTTCCTCGGCGCGGCGGGGGAGGAGATCTACCAGCTCCCTCAGGCCGTCCTCGGCAAGCACGTCCACGGCGAGATCGACCCGCACCTGTGGCAGGACGTCGCCAACGCGAAAGCCTACGTCCAGGTCATCGCCGACGCCCTCATCGAACTCGACCCCGACGGCCGCGACACCTACGAAACCAACCGAGACGCCTACCTCGCCGAACTCGACGCCCTCGACACCGAAGTGGCCCAAGCGATCGCGTCCATTCCCGAAGCCGACCGCCAGCTCATCACCACCCATGACGCCTTCGGCTACCTCGCCGACGCCTACGGCATGCAGATCGCCGGGTTCGTCGTCCCCAACCCCGCCGCCGAACCCAGCGCCAAACAGGTCGAGGCTCTCACCGAGACCATCGCCGACCTGCAGGTCCAGGCCGTCTTCGTCGAACCCAACCTGCACGCCCGCGCCTCCGTGCTGCGCCAAGTGGCCGAGGACCAGGGCGTCCAGGTCTGCACCCTGCACGGCGACGCCCTGCCCCAAGACGCACCCACCTATATCGACATGATGCGGCAGAACGCCTCCGAGCTGAGCCGCTGCCTGGGAGGAGACCAATGAGACGACTGCTCGCTCTAGCGGGGGCCGCCGCGCTGGCGGCCGCGCTGTACGCCGCGCCCGCGAACGCCCAACCGGCCGAAGGGCTCGCGGAGTTCGAGTCCTCCGGTTCGCGCCTGGAGATCGACGCGCCCGCCGAACTGGCGACCGTGCCGTCGCTCGTCCCCGAACGCGAGGACTTCGTGTTCCTCGGCGAGGCGGGGGACCTGGTGTGGGTCGCCGGGACCGTGGACGGCCAGACTTTCCCGATGCTCGACGCGACTGGGGCCGACGCCGATGTCGAAGTGTCCCTGAAGAAGACCGAGGGCCCGGGCGAAGCCTGGCTGTACACCTTCGAAGGCACCGGGACGGCCGCGCCGCTCGCCACGACCACCGAGTCCGCCGCGTTCACGCTCAAGGCCGGGACCGCGACGCCCGTGGTCCTCGCCGTGAACGCCCCGGGGGAGTACACACTGGAGCTGGTCGCGAGCGAGAACGCCAAGGGCCCGGTCGCGACGACCGGCCGCGGCCAGGCCGGCACCGCCGCGCGCGCCACCTACAGCGTCACCGCCGAGGAGGCCACTACCGAAGAGGCCCAGTCGATCGCGACCGGTGAGAACAGCGGCGGCGCGCAGGCCGACACCGCCTGTACGGTCATCAGCGACGGCCACATCGACATCGGCCCGCGCTTCGTGGACGGCACCTGGACCGCGCAGCTGCGCGACGACACCGCCTCCGAATCGGTGTGGCGCGACCTCGAAGACGCCGTGCTCCAGGTCCCCGACGCCGCGCTGTTCCCGATCCCCGAGGGCGACTTCGGGTTCCTGGGCGAGACCGGCCAGGAGATCTACATGCTCCCGCAGGTCCAGGCCTCCGGCATCGTCTGGCCCGGCTGGAACACCCAGGACAAGAGCGTGATCGACGGCGTCCCCGGCGCGGTCGACTGGAACCTGACCGAAGTAGACGGTCCGGGAGAGTTCACGATCTTCCTCACCGGCACGTTCGGCGGCGCCGAAGTCCTCTTCGACTCCTCCGAGGCTCTGCCGCAGACCGTCCCGATCCCGCGCAACACCCACGCGCACGGCAACTGGACCTTCTCCGAGCCGGGGGTCTACCGCCTCACCGTCGAGTTCACCGCCACCACCGGCGACGGCAAGACGGTCACGGACACCAAGGACATCCAGGTCGCCGTGGGCGGTTCGGCCGACCCGAACGAGGCCTGCCGGGGCGACGGCGGTTCGGGCGACAGCGGCTCCGACTCGGACGGCGACGACGACAAGGGCGGCTTCCTGCCGACCACCGGCACCGGCTGGCTCCTGTGGGGCCTCGGCGCGGCGGCGGTCGCGGTCGTGGTCGGCGTCGTCATCATGGTCGCGACCCGCAAGCGCCGCAACAACACTGAGGCTCCCGATGCGGGCTGACCTCGAAACCGCGGGCCTGGAGGTCGCCGGGCTCGCGGTCACCCTGGGCGGCAACCAGGTCCTGCACGACGTGGAGCTGGCCGTCGCCCCCGGAGAGACCGTGGGGCTCATCGGCCCGAACGGCGCGGGCAAGACCACGCTCCTGCGCACCGTCCTCGGCCTCCTCGCTCCCGACACCGGGTCCGTGAGCATCGCCGGACGCGCCCCGCGCGCCGCGCGCGGCAGCTTCGGCTACGTGCCGCAGAAGCACGAGTTCGCCTGGGACTTCCCGATCACCGTGGGCGCTGCGGTCCTCAACGCCCGCACCGCCACCCGGTGGGCGGGCCCGCGCAGGGCCGACCGCGAGGCCGCCGCGCGGGCCGTCGACCGGGTCGGCCTCGCCGACCTCGCGCACCGACCCATCGGGGCGCTCTCGGGCGGCCAGCGCCAGCGCGTCCTCGTCGCCCGCGCCCTGGCCCGCGAACCCGGGCTGCTGCTCCTGGACGAACCGTTCACCGGCGTCGACGTCCCGACCCAGGAGCTCCTGGTCGGGCTCCTCGCCCAGCTCGCCGAGGAAGGCACCGCGATCCTCATGACCACCCACGACCTGGCGCAAGCCCGGGCCGTCTGCACCCGGCTGTGCCTGCTCAACCGCACCGTGGTCGCGGACGGCCCGCCGTCCGAACTGGATGATCCGGCGTTGTGGCTGCGGGCCTTCGGGGTCGCCGAGTCCGAGCTGCTGCTCACCGGTACCGCGCGGGAGGCGTCATGATCGAGTGGCTGACCGAGCCGTGGCAGCTCGCGTTCATGCAGCGCGCCTTCCTGGTCGCCCTGATCTCAGCCGTGGTCTGCGTCGTCGTGGGCGCGTTCGTCGTCTTGCGCGGCATGGCATTCATCGGCGACGCCGTCGCCCACGCGGTCTTCCCCGGCGTCGCGGTCGGGTTCGTGATCCACGCGAACCTCTCGCTCACGGGCGCGGCCGCCGGGATCGTGACGGCGGTGGCGATCGCGCTGATCAGCCAGACCCGGAGGCTCAACGAGGACACGGTGATCGGGATCTTCTGGGCCGGTTCGTTCGGCCTCGGCATCGTGATCGTCTCGACCCAGGACGCCTACACCGGCGACCTGACATCATTCCTCTTCGGACAGATCCTGGCGCTCGGCGACAGCGACGTGATCGCTGTGGCGGTCGTCGGCGCGGTCCTGGTCGCGCTCACGTTCCTCCTGCGCCGCCAGCTGATCGCGGTGAGCCTCGACCGCGAGACCGCGAAGGCCTCGGGCCTGCCGGTCCTCGTCCTCGACATGGTTCTGTACGCGATGGTCACGGCCGCGATCGTGGTGGCGCTCCAAGCGGTCGGCAACGTCCTCGTCCTCGCGCTCCTCGTCACCCCGGCGGCCACGGCCCGCATGGCGACCGAGCGCCTCGGCGCGATGACCGCCGCCGCCTGCGTCCTCGCCGCCTTCGGCTCCGTTGCGGGCCTGTACCTCTCGTACCACTACAACCTGGCGGCCGGAGGCATGATCGTCCTCGTCCTCACCGGCATGTTCCTCCTCGCCTGGCTGGCAGCCCCGAAGCACGGCCTCCTCTGGAAGCTGTCGGCGTCCTTGCGAAGTCACGACCAGCCGAGGGCGGCGGCCCAGTCGGGGAAGTAACCGGTGAGGAAGGGGTGCAGGAGCATCACCTCGAGCTGGACGATCGCGACGGCGGCGACCGCGACCCGGGTGCGGGTGCCGACGTACTTCGGCATCGTGGTGATCGCGACGAGGCACAGCAGGAAGTAGGCCAGGCTGAGGCTCATGAAAGGCAGGTGCACCAGACTGCCGAAGCCGACGGCGAAGAGCGGTACCAGGTAGACGAGGACCGTCACGGTGGAGCGGGTCGAGACGGCGACCGCCACCGCGACGGCGGTGTACACCGGGGTGTACAGCCAGGCCTCGCCCATGAGCCGCAGCGCGCCCTCGAACCCGGTGCCGGAGAAGTTCTCGAAGCTCGACGCCATCAGGTACCAGGCGGTGCCGAGGTTCCCGACGAACAGCCACACCAGGTACACCCACCAGCCGGTCACCACCACGATCGGGAACAGCAGCACCGCCAGCATCGCGGGCAGGGCCCGGAAGGACCGCTTCCGCGCCACCAGGTAGAACGGCAGCGTCGCCGCGAACATGACCGCGAACACCATTGCGATGGGGCTGAAGCACATGCACACCGCCAGCGCGATGCCCGCCGTGATGCCGCCGTCGGTGTGGTCGGCGTTCGTGAACCGCAGCCACCCGGCCATGGCCATGGTCAGCAGCGCCAGCGACACGATCGTGTCGAAGCGCTGGCTCGCCTCGTACCAGACCGCCGGGACCCCGAGCCAGACGGCGAGCAGCGGCACCATCAGCACCGGGCTGATGTCGCGGCGGTGGTTCTGCCACAGCACGAGCTGCAGCAGCCACCCGAACGCGAGCGCGGCCGCGATCCCGTACGTGAGGGTCGCGTCAGGCAGGACCGCGACCATGACGGCCATCGGCGGGTACCCGTATTCGAGACCGGACAGGCTCCAGCCGCCCGCCAGCATCTGCTCGGCGTAGTTGTGCAGCCCCACTGTCGTGGGGTTCTGCCAGCCCTTCGAGTCGGCCCAGACCGCGAGGCCGATGAACGGCAGCGCCAGCACGAGCCGGAGCGCCCACCGCCGCCCGTGGCGCTCAGGCCATGGTCGGGCGACGTTCTCCCAGTACTTCGCCATCGTCGGCAGGGTTGCGCTCGCTGAGTCCATGCGTGGTCTTCTCCCAGTAGTGCGGGCGGGTGACGAGCTGCCACAGCGCCTTGTACGCGGCGACGGAGTGCAGGAGCCAGTAGACCGGGTTGAGCAGCGCCCACAGCACCAGCGCGTAGTTGCGGCGCTTGAACGCCCCGACCATCGCGATGTACACGGAGATCCCGTTGCCGAGGATGAGGTTCGTGATCCCCACGGCGACAACCCAGTTCGGTAGCACGGGCATCCACTCCAGACTGGAACCGAGCAGGTACAGCACGAACACCAGGTACAGGGGCGGCATCGCCAGGAACGTCAGCGGCGTGCCGCCGATGAGCATCGCGAACCCGGCCAGCGCGCGCGGCCCGGCCTCCTTGAGGAGCCGCACCGGGCGCCTGGAGTGGACGAGCACGGTCTGTATGTAGCCCTTGATCCACCGCGAGCGCTGGCGGATGAAGTTGCCGTACGCGCGGTTGGCCTCCTCGAACGTCGTCGAGTCCACGATGCCGACCCGCCAGCCGTGCATGGACGCGCGGATGCCGAGGTCGGCGTCCTCGGTGACGTTGAACGGGTCCCACCCGCCGAGCTCGCGCACCGCCGACGTCCGGAAGTGGTTCGACGTGCCGCCCAAGGGGATCGGCAGGCGCATCGCGTACAGGCCGGGCAGCATGTAGTCGAACCAGAACGAGTACTCGAGGGTGAACATGCGGGTGAGCGCGTTGTCGCGCACATTCCAGTAGTTCAGGGCCGCCTGCAGGCACGCGACCTCCTCGCCCGAGCCCCGGAACGCGATCACGGCCTTCTTCAGCTGGTCGGGGTCGGGCCGGTCCTCGGCGTCGAAGATGACCAGGAACTCGCCGGTCGCGGCGATGAGGCCGACGTTGCACGCCTTCGGCTTCGTCTTCGGCTGGGCGTCCGGCAGCACCACGGTCTTGATGAACGGCGGCGGGTTCGCCGCGACGAGCGCGCCCCAGGTCTCCTCGTCGTCGGACTCCATGAGCACCAGGACTTCCAGCTTCTCGGGCGGGTAGTCGAGCCGGGCGAGGTTCCCGACGAGGTCGCCGATGACGGCCGCCTCGCGGTAGACGGGCACGAGGATCGTGTACACGGGCAGGTCGGCGTCGTCGAGCGCGGCGAGGGCCTCCGCGCTGATCCCGCCCGTGCGCTCGAACTTGGACCCGACGTAGCAGGTGGCGAACTTGAACGCGATCCCCACGAGGTAGCCCAGGCTCAGCAGGATGATGGCGATGTAGAGCACCGGCTCGGGCCAGACCACGGCCGCCGCGACGACGAGCAGCAGCCCGACCGCCCCGGCCCACTGCTGCCCGCGCGAGAGCACCTGCTTCGCCGAGAGCGCCGAGGTCCGCCGCCACAGCCGCGAGACGGCCAGGTCCTGCACCTCGGGGCTCAACGCCGCGAGCACGGCCGTGGTCAGGTCCCAGGTGAGCGTGATCGCGAACGACAACTGCTCCGGTGCCACCCCCAGCCGGTCCGCGATCGCGGTGCAGGAGGCGTCGGCGCGGCGGTGGTCGGTCGCGACCAGGATGCCGCCGTCCTCGGTGCGGCGCACCGGAGCCCAGCCTTCGCGCAGCAGCTCCTCGGGGTCGAGGTCCTTGTACAGGGACGGGTCGGGCGAGGACTGCTCGAGATCGACGGCCGGGAGCCCGATGATCTCGCTGAGCAGGTCGTACAGCGGCTCGCGGTCGAGGACCCTCGTGGCGAGGAGCACCGACCCGAGCTTGGTGCCGGTGCGCGAGGCCGTCGACTGGGCGTCGTGCAACTGCTCGGCAGTGACCATGCCGCGCTCCAGCAGCAGTGTCCCGAGCCTCGCGTCGATCTCCGGTACGTCCATTGCGTCCCCTTTGAGCGTACTGAGGACGTTAATGTAGTACAGCGTCCACACTGAACGGTGGATGCGGACGCCGCCCGGGATCGGCGCTTCGTGGAAGGACCGCTCATGCTCGTACTCGCGATCGTCGTCATCACCCTCGCGCTGGTCTTCTACACGGTCGGCGCCTGGTCCGAACGAATCCAGGGCACCCTCAAGCGCTGGCACGCGGCGGCCTTCGGGCTCGGCCTGACCTGCGACCTGACCGGGACCTTCCTCATGAGCCGCATCGCGGCGGACACCTCCGGCCCGGCTTCGGGCCTGACGATGGTGATGGTCGTCAGCGGCACGATCGCCCTGCTGCTCATGGCGGTCCACCTGACGTGGGCGGTCATCGTGCTCGTCCGCGACCGTGAGGCGGAGCGCGCCAACTTCCACAAGTTCAGCATCGTCGTCTGGGCGATCTGGCTGGTGCCGTACGCGGCCGGAGCCGTCAGCTCGATGTGACGCCTTGTTGGAGCCAGGCCTCGACGGCGTCCGGTGTGCGCGGCAGTGCCGCCGAGAGGTTCTCGCTGCCCGCATCGGTCACGATCAGATCGTCCTCGATGCGGACCCCGATGCCCCGGAAGGCCTCGGGGACGGTGCGGTCGTCGCTCTGGAAGTACAGGCCCGGCTCGACGGTGAGCACCATGCCCGCCTCCAAAGCGCCGTCTACATAGTCTTCGGTCGGGGCCTGGGCGCAGTCGTGGATGTCGAGTCCGAGCATGTGCCCGGTCCCGGCGAGGGTGTAGCGCCGCTGGAGCCCGAGCGAGTAGGCACGGTCGGCGGGGCCCTCGATGAAGCCCCACCCGACCAGCGCCCCGGTCAGCGACCGCTGCGCCGCTTCGTGGAAGTCCCTATACGCCGCACCGGGTTTCACCGCCGCGATCCCGGCCTCCTGCGCGGCGAGCACGGCCTCGTAGACCTCCCGCTGCACCCCGGTGAACGCCCCGCCGATCGGCAGCGTCCGCGTGACGTCCGCGTTGTAGAGGGTCCGGGTCTCGACTCCGGCGTCCATGAGCAGCAGTTCACCGGGGAGCAAGGGCCCTGAGTTGGCCGTCCAGTGCATGATCGTGGCGTGCGCTCCGGCCGCGCAGATCGGGTGGTAGCCGGGGCCGTTGCCCTCGAAGCGGGCCCGGCGGTGGAAGGTTCCCTCGGCCCATCGTTCGCTCGCGGTCCCGGGGCGGCCCAGCTCGGCGGCCACGTCCGTGAACGCCCGCACGGTCGCGTCCACCGCGAGGCGCATCTGCTCCTGCTCCCAGTCGTCCTTCACCAGGCGCAGCTGCGAGACCGCCGTCTCGAACTCGGTGTCGCGCGCGGGATCGGTCGGCACGAGCCGTTCCAACCGCGCGTCCGCGCCCCGCAGGATGCGGGTGGGCGTCCGCGAGGAGCGCAGATCGGTTTCGGCCCTGCGGATGTCGCGGCACGCGAGGCCCAGCAGCGTCTCGGCTTCGGCGAGGGTGCGGCGCGGCCCCATCCACAGCTCGGCGGTCATGTCGAGCCAGAACCCGTCGCTGTCGCGGTCGTCGCGGGGCAGCTGGTAGCAGTACGCCTCGTGCCCGCCGCCCGGGGCCGGTTCCAGGACGAGCGCGCCGTCGCGCTGCGTGTCGCCGGTGAGGTGCACGTACGCCGAGTGCGGCCGGTACGGGTAGGCGGTGTCGTTGGACTTGAGCTTGATGCCGCCCGCCGGGATGATCAGCCGCTCGCCGGGGAACCGCGCGGCGAGCGCTTCGCGCCTCGCGGCGGTGTGCGCGGCCTGTTCGAGCGGGGCCGTCCCGGCCGGGACGGGATCGGCCCAGCCGGTGCGCATGAGCGCCGAGAGTTCGGGGGTCACCGTTCTGTAGAGGCCGTTCTTACGCTGCTTCGCCATTCGCGGCCGCCCTCCCGTGGGTTGAAATATGTGACATATTACTGGGTTGATCAGGGGATGCTCAGTTCGTCTCAGCCCTCCCGGGCCTGGTCACCGCCGTGATCGAGGCCTTTTCGGGCTGAGTAATATGTGATATGTTACCTATCCCTGAATTCCCATTCGCCCCTTCCCCTCGGATTTGCACAGGAGCAACCCCCTTGCCCTACAAGCGTTTTCGCCGTGCTTCAACGGCGGTACTCATCACCCTGCCCCTCGTCGCCGCCCTCGCGTCGCCCATGTACGCGCAGGCCGAGACCGAACCGGACCCCGCCGCCCCGGCCGCCGAACCGAGCGCGCACGAGATCCCCCTCAACGCCGAACAGCGCCAGCACCAGCACGACCGCGCCGACGAAGTCTCGGCCGACCTCGCGAAAGCCGAGGCCGTCGAACCCGAGACCGACACCGGCCGCGTGCTCGTCCTCCCCGTCGAGTTCGGCGACACCGTCGACCCCGCCTACGGCGGCCTCGCCGGACCGGCGCACAACCAGATCCCCGAGCCCGACCGCGCCTACGACACCTTCCTGCCCTGGGAGCCCGACTACTCGCGCGCGTATTACGAGGGCAGGATCTTCGGCGGCTCGGACAGCCTGAAGTCCTTCTACGAGGACCAGTCCTCCGGCGCCTACACCGTCACCGGCGAAGTCGGCGACTGGATCCGGATGGACTACTCGATCTCCCACTACGGCACCGACGCGTGCAAGAAGAACGGCGCGTCGATCTCCACGTACTACTGCAACGAGCAGCTGACGATCGACGCGCTCAACGCCTGGTACGCAAAGGAACTCGCTGCAGGCGCGACCGCGGAGGAGCTGGCCGCGCACCTCGCCTCATACGACCAGGCCGACCTCTACGACTGGGACGAGGACGGCGTGACCGCCGAGCCCGACGGCTACCTCGACCACATTATGATCGTCTACGCGGGCGAATCCCAGACCACCGGCGGCGGAGCGTGGGGCACCGACTCGATCCGCAGCCACAAGGGGTACCTGTCCTACCTGCGCGGCACCAGCGGTGTCGCCGGCCCCGACAACGGGAACCTCTACGGCGGCGAAGAGGTCGCCGACACCGGGATCTGGGTCAACGACTACTTCATGTTCAACGAGAACGCCGGGCTCGGCACCATCTCCCACGAGTTCGGCCACGCCCTCGGCCTGCCCGACCTCTACGACACCTCCGGCGGCGAGAACTCCACCGGGTTCTGGTCGCTGATGAGCAACGGCTCGCTGCTGTCGAGCCCCACCGAGTCCTCGGCCTACCCCGGCGACCTCGGCGCCTGGGCGAAACTGCAGCTGGGCTGGCTCGACTACGCGACCGCCGAGGCCGCCACCGACGGCACGTACGTCCTCAACCCGGTCTCGGTCGACTCCTCCGCGAAGGGCGCCGAAGCCCTCGTCGTCAACCTGCCGCCCGACGCGGCCGGGAACGAGCGCTTCTACGTGGTCGAGAACCGGCGCTACACCGGCTACGACGCCGCCCTCGGCGGCGGGGTCTACCAGCTCGGCTGGCCCGTCGGCTCCGAGAACGAGTGGAAGACCGAGCTCCTGTCCTATGAGGAGGGCGTGATGATCTGGTACTGGAACACGGCCTACACCGAGAACCGCACCAAGGCCTACAACGGATACGGCCTCATCATGCCGATCGACGCCCACCCCGAACCGGCCTATGCGGCGGACGGCACCACCCTGATCCGCAACCGCCTCCAGTCCTACGACGCGCCGTTCGGCCTGCGGGACACCGGGGGCCTGGCATTCCACGTGAACGGCACGGAGCAGGCGATCCCGTCGCTGCCGGGCGTGGCCGTCTTCGACGACACCGCGACCTGGCATTACGACGCGAACCCTTACGGTTCCAGCTACACCGCCGCATCGGGCACCGTGATCACCGTGAAGCACGAGTACCGCGACGGCCGCGTCAAGCTCACCATCGGCGCTTCCTCCTGATCACTGCAGGCGGCCCCGGGCCCCGCCCGGGGCCGCCCGCCGCTTCAGGAACGGGCCGGAACCGGAAGCGGCTCGCCCGCAACGCGCTTCGGGTTCCTGTCGAGCGCGCCGGACCAGGCGGTGACGCCGAACGCGAGCACGGCCATGACCGCGCCGACCCACAGCGGCGAGGTGTAGCCCAGGCCCGCGCCGATCGTCAGGCCGCCCGCATAGGCGCCGATCGAGATGCCGAGGTTCGCGCCCGAAGCGGCGATCGTCGAGGCGAGTGTCGGTGCGCCCGAGGCCTTGTCGATGGCGCGGGTCATGAAGCCGGGCACCGTGGCGAAGCCCGCGCCGCCGAGGAGCATGAGGGTCGCGGCGGCCGCGACCTGGAAATGCGCGGTGAAGGTGAACGCCACCAGGACCACCGCGAGCAGCGCGGTCGTGACCAGCAGGGTCGGGATCTGGGCCCGGTCGGCGAATCGGCCGCCCAGCAGGTTCCCGACGACGAGGCCGACGCCGAAGAGCACCAGCAGCGGCGTGAGGGCACCCCAGGCAGTCCTCGGGCGGCACCACCAGTCGGCGGGCCGCCTCCAGGTAGCCCTCCGGATCGGGCTTGCCCTTCGACACGTCGTCCGCGGTGACCAGTACTTCCGGTATCCGGAAGCCGGTGGCGCGCAGGCGGACCGTGGCGGTCGGGCGGCTGCCGGAGGTGACGATCGCCCAGGGGACGCCCGGAAGCCGCGAGCTCAGCTCCTCGGTGAGCGCGACGGCGCCCGTGCAGGCGCGCACCCCGTCGAGGTCGGCGGCCTGGACCCGTTCCAGTTCGGCGCCTTCGGCTTCCGCGTCGAGATGCGGCGTGAGCAGCTGGACGGTCTCGTAGGCCCTCCGCCCGGGCAGCAGCACCGCCACGTGCTCCCAGGGCAGGCGGTGCCGGGCCGCCCAGGCGCGCCATACCCGGTCGATGACGGCCGAGGAATCGACGAGGACGCCGTCGAGGTCGAAGAGGACGGCTCTCGCCGAGGCCGCCGCGTCGGTCGTGCGGGTCTCCATGTCGGTGCTCCTTGCGTTCAGGGTCCGGGCCCGGCCGGTGCCGGGCCCTCGGGGCGGGGTCCGGGCGCGGTCGGCCCCGGTGCGTGCCGCCGACCGCGCCCGGGGATTCACTCGAGGAGGCGGAGGGCGGCGTCCTGGTCGACGGCGCCGGTGGTCTCCAGCTGCCGCACCGCGTCCTCGAGGAACAGCACGCCGTACAGGTAGTGGCCGATGGCGAGGTCGATCGGACTGAGCGCTTCGTCCTCGTCCTCGCCGGTGCGCTTCTTGATGTCCGAGAGGCGGCAGGCCGCCTCGCCGAGCAGGTGGAAGGCGTGGCCGAGGAGGTACCGGCTCTCCCAGCCGGGGTCGTCCGCGGTCATCTCCCGGAACGGCTCCAGCGAGCGCATGAGCGGCAGGAGCCCGTGCGTGGCGGCGGTGTACGCGGGGTAGTTGCCGCCCCTGATTGCCACGGTCCATCCGTCCTCAGGGGAGGATTCGATGTCGAAGCCCTTGCGCAGGCCCGCATCCCACACGGTGAAGCTGAACAGGATCTTCGCCAGGTCGTAGGCCGGGTCCCACTGCTCCAGGGTGCCGCGCGGGTCGATGATGCGGTACCCGCCCTCGCCCGCGGCGGCGGCCCGCGGGATCGGTCTCGGTAGAACAGCGGACGCTACCTGCCATCCGGCTAGTTGGGTCGTTGGTGTCGGGAATCCGACACTCACGTGGCGTGCCGAACCGGTGGCGGGCAGCGTAAGGGGGAGGCGTCGCCGCCTCCCCCTTTCGCCGCGACCGATCAGGCCGCCTTGACCAGGTCCGGTTTGCGGGAGCGGATCGTCGTGAGGGCGAGGAGCACTCCCGCCAACGCGATGGCCGCCGCGGCGGTGAACGCGGCCGAGAAACCGTCAGTGAGGGCTGCCGCGTCGCCGAGCTCGTTGGCGCCGAACGGGACCGCGATCGCGGTGACGACGGCGAGGCCGAGCGCCGAGCCGATCTGGTAGCTCGTGTTGACGATCCCCGAGGCCAGGCCGCCCTGTTCGGGGGCGGCACTGGAGATCGCCATCTGCAGCGACGGGATGAACGCGAGCGACATGCCGAGCGCGGCGACGAGCGAGGCCGGGAGCACGTCCACCGCGAACGACCCTTCGGGACGGACGAACGAGAGCCAGCCCAGGCCCGCGCCCAGCAGCACCAGGCCCGTCGCGATCATCGCCTTGGGCCCGAACTTCGCCGTCAGGCGCGGGGCGATGACGATCATGCCGAGCATGATGAGCGCGGTCATCGGCAGCAGCGCCGCGCCCGAAGGGAAGGCCGAGTACCCGAGGACCTGCTGCAGGTACAGGTTGAGGAAGAACCACATCGGAATCCAGGCCGCGCCGAGCAGCGCCTGGGCGAGGTTGGCCGCGCCGAGGTTCGCGGCGCGGAAGACCGCGAGCGGCATGAGCGGTTCGCGCCGCTTCGCCTGCACGGCAATGAAGATGCCGAGCAGGACGGCGGCGGCGACCAGGACGCCCCAGGTCTGGGCGCTGCCCCAGCCGGTCTCGGGCGCCCGCACGATCGCGAAGACCAGGCCGCCGAGGCCGAGCGTGGCGGTGGCCGCGCCGAGCCAGTCGATCGAGCCGCGCGTCCCCGCGCCGCCGGGGAGCAGGGCCGGGGCGGCGGCCACGGCCAGGACCGCGATGGGCAGGTTGATGTAGAACACCCAGGGCCACGAGGCGTACTCGGTGATGACGCCGCCGAGGAAGACCCCGGCGGTGCCGCCCGCGGGGGCGGCCGCGCCGTAGACCGCGAAGGCCTTCATGAGTTCTTTCGGGTTGGCGCCGAACAGCATCATGAGCAGCGTCAGGGCCGAGGGCGCGATGAGCGCGGCGCCGACGCCCTGCACGGCGCGGCCGGTCAGTTCGACCGCGACGTCCTGGGCGAGCCCGGCCGCGAGCGAGCCCGCGCCGAGGACGATCCAGCCGAGGCTGAAGACCCGCCGCGCGCCGAGGAGGTCCGAGAGCCGCCCGCCCAGGAGGAGCAGGCCGCCGAGGACGACGACGTAGGCGTTGAAGACCCAGGACAGGTTCTCCTGGGTGAAGCCGAGGTCGGCCTGCATCTTCGGCAGGGCGACGCCGATGATCGAGGTGTCCATGATGACCATGAACTGGGCCAGGGCGATGAGCCAGAGGGCGACCCAGCGCCGCGAGGCGGGCGGCGTCGACGTGCGTGACATGACTGCTCCTAAATACCGGTAGGGGGTATAGCGCGAGCGCACTGCACCCTTTGGGGGCGAACCGTTCCGGGATTGAAACGGCGGCGGCCCGGGAGCCGCCCGCCATTTCTAACATACCCCCAGGGGGTATATCAACCCGCCGGGGCGGGTGACGCCGAGCACGCCGCCCTGCTCGAACACGCCACGCCCATCCGGGACGGTGCGAAGGACGAGGCCATCGCGCGCGGGCTGGCGATCTCGGTGCGCACCGGGCCCCGCCCGGGGCCGCCACAGTTGTTCGACTCCTCGCCGCTTCCCCGCGAAGGGATGGCAGCATTGGCGTGTGCCAGCCCGAACGCCCATGCCCGTCCGCTGCGCCGCGGCCGTGGAGACCGAACGAGCCGCGACGCCCGCCGCGACCGCCGATCCCGACATCCCGTGGATCACGCTCGTGCACAACGACCCGGTCAACCTGATGAGCTACGTCGCCTACGTCTTCCAGTCGTACTTCGGGTTCTCCGAGGCGAAAGCGAACCAGCTCATGCTCGACGTCCACAACAAGGGCCGCGCCGTCGTCTCCAGCGGCACGCGCGAGGAGATGGAGCGCGACGTGCAGGCCATGCACGGCTACGGCCTCTGGGCGACCCTGCGGCAGGACCGCTGATGGGCCGATTCTTCGAACCCGAGCACGGCGGCGCGGCCGCCTCCTTCGACGAGGTCGAGGCCGGGCTGCTGCGCGCCTACGCCGGGCAGATGCTCGAACTCGTCGACGCCCGCGAGGGCACCGGCGGCACCGCCGAGGACCTCATCGCCTCGGCCTTCAGCGAGGGCCCGACCGAGCTCCCCGAGGACCCGGCGCTGGCCCGCCTCTTCCCGGACGCGTACACCGATCTGGGCCCGGACGGTGATGCCGCCGCGGCCTCGGCCGAGTTCCGCCGCTACACCGAGCACGACCTGCGCGCCCGAAAGAGGGACGACGCGCAGGCCGTGATCAGCTCGCTCGAAGCGCTCGCCCCCGAGGGGTCCGGGCGCGAGGTGCTGCACCTGGACCCGGACGAGTGCCGCCACTGGCTGGGCGCCCTGAACGACCTGCGGCTCGTGATCGCCTCGCGGCTCGAGATCACCGCCGACGAGGACTTCGAGGAGCTGCTGGAGCTCCCCGAAGACGACCCGCGCCACCCGCTCGCGCTGGTCTACGGGTGGCTGACCACGTTGCAGGACACGCTCGTCGAGGCGATGATGCGCTCCCTCTAGGCGTCGGGGGCGAAGTCGCCGACCATGTGGAGGATCTGGATGGCGGCGAGGCCCCATTGGGCGATGTCGTTGGTGCCGCCGTTGGGCCACCAGGCGATCGGGTTGAGCGTCGTCTCGACGGCCTCGGTCTCGCGCGGCGTGTAGTCCGGCGCGTCCTTGGCGCCCCTGAACCGCTCCCAGGCGAGCCGCGCCTGCGACTCGTCGCCGGTCCGCTGGTACACGAACGCGTTCGCCCGCGTATACGAGTAGAGGAACAGGTCGCCGAAGCGGCCGCCGTACTCGGCCTCCTGCTCCGCGCGGGTCGCCGTGTAGAACCGGGAGTACTTGAGCCAGTCGGCCTCGAACGCCGGCATGTCGACCTGCTGGATCAGCTCGGCGCAGATCTCGATGCGGCCGAAGGAGTTCGAGAGGTTGCTGCGCTCGGTCACCGGGGTCTCGGCGATCGCGTACCGGCCGGTGTCGAGGTCGTACAGGCCCGAACCCTGCGCGAACCCGTTCGGCTGCGCCGCAATGGTCTCCATCGTGCCGAGCACCTTGTCGCGGCAGAACTCCCAGTCGGGGCCGCGCCGCTCCCACTCGGTGAGCCACGCGGCGGCGAGGGCCGCCCAGCTCGTGCCGAAGCCGATGTCGACCGCGTTCCGGTCGGGGTTCCACGGGTCGTCGGCGGCGCGGATCTTGCGGCCGGTGTCGAGGACGAGCGCGGTCTCCTCGCTGCTGGCGAGCATGTGGAGCATGTCGCCGGTGCGCTCGTCGGCCGTCAGGTAGTAGAAGTACCTGCGGTAGTTGGCGTTCGAGACGCGCACCTGCTTGGAGGAGTCGCCCCAGTGCTGGACGCCGTGCCGCGTGCCGAGCCCGGCCCACTCGCCGATGTGGTAGCAGTTGACCTCGCTTGTCTTGCGGGTCATGGCCTCGGCGAAGCGGAACACCTCGGGCCTGTTGGTGTGCAGGTACGCCATCCAGATCCACTGGTCGGGGGAGATCTCGGAGTTGTCCCACGCGTACCCGCCGACGTCGTACCGCCAGATCTTGCGGTCGGTGTCCTTGGAGTGCATGAAGTCCCCGAAGTCCCAGAACCCGTACCAGTGCCGCTGGTCCTGCTCGGTGCGGTAGTGCTCGAACAGGAAGTCCAACGTGTCCTCGACGTCGGCCTTGACCGGGTGGGACCGGTCGACGGGCCCGAAGAGCCCGCCGAAGGCCCCGGCGGCGCTCATGTGCTCGGTCGGGGCGATGACCTGCGGCTGGGCGCGCACGACGTCGGCCATCGCGCCGAGACGCTCGTGCGTAGGCGTCGCTTCGGTGACCCAGAACTGGAGCTCGGAGGTGCGGGCGACGCCGTACGGGGTGCCGAAGCCCGGTTCGTAGTCCTCGTAGGTGATCTCGAGGGCGTCGAGCTGCTCCGGGTAGGTGTCCTGGCCCATCCCGTCGTGGTAGAACCGCGTGTCCATCGGCTGGGCCTCGGGGGACCACATCCACACGGTCACCGTGGCCTCCTCGGTGTGGGCGCCGCGGATGTCGAGCCCGGTGGGGTGGCGCTGCCAGAAGTCCTTCATGCCGAACCCGAACCCGCCGGAGGGCCCGCCGACGTACCCGAACCCGGAGGCGCGGCGGCCCTGGTCTACGGGCACCCAGCCGTGGCCTTCCTTGGTGCGCTTCTTGACCGCGTACCCCTCGCTGGTGAGCTGCGCGAGCGAGTAGTCGCCCCAGTTCGGGATCCAGTGCAGCCGCGTCGTCACCCGCTGGTCCCAAGTGGACGGATCGGGCAGCTTCTGGCCCGCGACCTGGGCGGCGCGCACGGCCGCGCCGGGGTCGCGGCGCAGACCGGTGATGCCTTTGACCGATTCGGTGAGCTGGCCGTGGCCTTCGCCGACGAACCGCACGTGCCGGTCGTAGAGCGCATCGGTGAGCGACACTTTGAAGCGCACGCCGAGCCCGGCGATGTAGGCGTCGTCGCCGTCGGAGTCGTAGACGAACGTGTGCACCATGCGGAAGGACTCGCCGCCCGCGTAGAAGTACAGGCGCACGGTGAACGGCAGCCACGACTCCCCGCGGCTCTTGCGGTGCGTCCCAGTCACTTTGAGGACGGCGCGCACGGGGCCGTCCTGCTCGACCACGACCTCGTCGATGTCGCTGGTGTAGCGGTCGCGGCTGACCGAGCCGGTCTCGGGGTCGGGGGCCTCGTCCTGGGTGATGTTGACGAGGTGCCCCTCTTTGACGAGGGTGCGGTCGCCTCGCTTGATGTGCTTGACGAGGTCCTTGCCGCCCTTGCCGATCCGCGCGGTGATCACGCCCGTGTTCACGTCGATGTGGTGCTTCGACTCCGAGACGCTGACGGCGAACGCGGGCGCGGCGGGCTCCCCGGCGCTGAGCGTGAACGTCTCGGCGGTCGCGGCCGGGCCGACGGCGTGGGCGGTCCACTTCAGCGACCCGTCCGGCCAGTACGCGAGCGGCCAGGTCTGGACCGGCACGGTGGCGCCGTCGTCGGCGACGAGCTGGAACTGCTGGTCCTCGGGGAAGCAGCCCTTGCCCCACGGCACGCCCCAGGTCGAGCCGGGGGACTCGGCGGGTTTCCCTTCGAGCCAGCGCAGTTCGACAGCGTCCAGGCCTGCATTGTCGGCGGTGTCGTTCTGCGCGTGGGCCGGTGACGCTTCGAAGAGCGCGGCGGCGGCCGCGACTCCGGCGGTGGTGGCGAGGACGCCGCGGCGGCTGACGCCTGGGGTTCCGGTTTCCGGGGCGGGACTGGTCAAGGTTCCTCCAGTGAGATGGGTGCACCGCAAGGGGTTTAATCGTTTTAACTCAAGGGGTTCAATATAGTCATGCGTCGATGTATAGTCAAGCCTTCGAGGAAGCGCCCGATACGGTCGGTTCAAGGCATGACGACCGGCCCGCAGTCGCTTCCGTTCCAACCGGCATACTTGGAGCCGTCATGGAAACGTTTACGCGAGTTCGGGTCGCTGGGGCGGTGGTCGGACTCCTGGCCGCCTCCGCCGCCTTCGCCCTGAATGCCACGACCACCCACGCTCAAGAACCCGTCACCGTCCAGCAGACCGTCCGCCCCATGGAAGACCTCGGCCGCGGCGTCGTCGCCGTCCGGTCCAGCGCCGCCAGCGTCCTCGTCAGCTGGCGCCTCCTCGGCCTCGATCCGAGCGGCACCGGCTTCAACGTCTACCGCTCCACCGCGGGCGGCGCCTGGACCAAGCTCAACGCCTCGCCGCTCACCGGCGGCACCAACTACACCGACTCGACCGCGAACCTCGCGCAGGCCAACGCCTACCGCGTCACCGCCGTCACCGGCGGTACCGAGCAGCAGCCCAGTACCGCGTTCACCTTGAGCGCCAACCACGCCGAGGAACCCGTCGTCCGCATCCCGCTGCGCGACGGCGGCCCCGTCAAGTTCACCTGGACCGGCGACCTCGACGGCGAGTACGACTACGTCGTCGACCGCCAGACCTCGCCCCAGTCCATCGAGGCGTACAAGAGCGACGGCACGTTCCTGTGGGAGGTCGATCTCGGCCCCAACAGCACCAACCAGGACAACATCGAACCCGGCTCCGCCACCGTCGACGTGGGCCACAACGACGGCGTCACCGTCTACGACTTCAACATGGACGGCCGCGCCGAAGTCGCTCTGAAGATCGCCGACGGCGTGACCTTCGGCGACGGCGCCACCTGGACCCACGCCGACGACAACCGCCAGTTCATGGCCGTCCTCGACGGCCAGACCGGCGCCCTGCGCAACTGGTCCGCCGTCCCCACCGACTACCTCGCCGACGGCCCCCTGGCCGCCCGCTTCGGCGTCGGCTACCTCGACGGCGTCACCCCCAGCCTCGTCGCGTTCATGAAGAACCGCAAGGACGACGGCTCCTTCAACCTCATGATCGCCGCCTGGAACTGGAGCGGCCAGAACCTCACCCAGCAATGGAAGTGGCTGCGCGGCTCCACCGACGCCCCCGACGGCCACAACACCCGCATCATCGACGTCAACGGCGACGGCAAGGACGAAGTGGCCGAGATCGGCTTCGTCCTCAACGGCGACGGCACCCTCCGCTACTCCCTTGCGAGCCAAGGGATCATCCACGGCGACCGCTTCCACATCGCCGACATCGACCCCGCCCGCCCCGGCCTCGAAGGCTACGGCGTCCAGCAGGACAACCCCAGCGGACTGCGCGAGTACTACTACGACGCTTCCACGGGCCAGATGATCTGGAAGCACACCCTCAGCGGCACCGCCGACGTCGGCCGCGGCATGGCCGGGGACGTCGACCCCCGCTACCCCGGCATGGAGGTCTGGTCCTTCGACGGCCTCTACAACGCCTCCCAGAACACCCTCACCGAACCCGATACCGGGCTGCGGCCCTGGCCGCAACTGGGCCTGTGGTGGGACGGCGACCTCACCATGGAACTGCTCAACGCCGGCAAGATCGAGGAGTGGGACCCGCTCAACCCCACCCCCACCGGCAGCCTGCCCCGCATCGAGAGCACCTGGAACTACGGCGCCGTCACCGCCGCCCAGAGCGGCCCCACCCTCGTCGGCGACCTCTTCGGCGACTGGCGCGAAGAAGCCGTCTACACCAACGCCGCCTACAACCAGCTCATCGTCTTCACCACCGACAAACCCACGACCACCAGGCTCTACACCCTGGCGCACAACCCCGCCTACCGCAACGCCATGACCCTCCACGGGTACATGCAGTCCCACCACCCCGACTACTTCCTCGGCGCGGGAATGAATACCCCGCCCGCGCCCCGCATCACCTACTGACCGCAAGGCGGGGGCGCACCGGCGGCCCCGCCCCACGAACCGATAGCGAGTGCTCTGTGACCACCCCACTGCGGGCCTTCGGGCCGCTCGAACCGACCTACACCGGCTGGCAGGAAGCGGCGGTCGCCCTCGGCCGACCCGCCGTCGACCTCGCCGCCCGCGGGCCGGACGAGATGCCCGTGACCATGTCGAACCATTCCCACCTGGAGAACTGGTTCGAACTGGTCACGCGGCCGCTGTGGGGCCTCGCACCCGCCAAGGACGCCGTGCCGGACGACCTCTGGCACCGCCTCGCGCACACCGTCGCGCTCGCCCTCGACCCGAGCGGCGAGTGGTACATCGGCGACGTCGGAGCCCGCAACCAGCGCTGCGTCGAGTCCGCCGCCCTCGGCTGGGCCCTCACCCTCGCCCCCGAACAGCTCTGGGACCCCCTGGCGTCCAAGGACAAAGACCACGTCACCGCCTGGCTCACCCAGGCCTACCAGGCCGAGGTCATCGACAGCAACTGGCGGTTCTTCCCCGTCCTCGCCGGGCACGGCCTCGACGCCATCGGCGCCGAACGCGACCCCGCGATCGCCGACGCCCACCTCAAACGACTGGGGGAGTTCCATCTCGGCGACGGCGTGTACGAGGACGGCCCCGGCAACCGCGTCGACTACTACAACCCCTTCGCCTTCCACACCTACGGCCTGCTCCACTACCGCATCACGGGCGACGACCGCTTCGTCGAACCGGCCGCCGCCTTCGCCCGCAAGTTCCGCTCCTGGTTCGCCGCCGACGGCGCGGGCGTCCCCTATGGACGCAGCCTCGGCTACCGCTTCGCGCAGGGCTGCCTGTGGGGCGCGCTGGCCGCCGCCGACGTGGAGGCGGTGCCGTGGGCCGAGGCCGCCGGGTTCAGCCGCCGCCACCTCGCATGGTGGTGGGACAAGCCGATTCTGGAACCGGACGGGCGCCTCAGCATCGGCTACGGCTACCCGAACGACGCCCTGGTCGAGCAGTACCTCACGGCAGGTTCCCCCTGGTGGGCCTCGAAGGTCTTCACGGGCCTGCTCGCCGGAACCGACCATCCCTTCTGGACTGCCGAGCCAGCGCTGCCCGGCCCGGTGGTCGAGCCGCACCCGCCCGCGCGCGCCGTCCATGTGCGCGACACCGGAGGCCACGTCACTCGCCTGAACGGCCAGGCCTGGCGGGCGATGATGCGCGGCGGCAAGGACACCTACGGCAAGCTCGCCTACTCGACCCTCACCGGCTTCTCGCACTCGGTGGACGGCCCCGGCCTGGAAGCGGCCGCCCCTGACGGCGCCCTGGTGTTCTCGGAGGACGGCCGCCACTGGCGGGGCCGCGAGGACTCCGACGACGGCGTCATCGGCGCCGACGGCACGGTCACCGTCACCTGGCACCCCTGGGAAGACGTGCGGGTCACCACCACAATGGAGGCGACGCCCGACGGCTGGCACACCCGCACCCACGAGATCGACACCGCGCGGCGGCTCCACACCGGCGAAGGCGGCTGGTGCGTCCCGCGCGACGGCCACGACGCGGCAGTCGCGAACGACCGCGTCAGCGTTGTCTCCCAAGGCATCCGCAGCGAGATCGTGGACGACAGCGCCTCGCAAGGGCGTGGGAACCGCTGCGCCGGGCTCGTCTCCCCGATGCCCGGCACGCACCTCTACTGGCCCGCAACGGTGCTCCCGGTGCTCACCGGCGTGCTCGAACCGGGCCGCCACCTGCTCCGCGCCCGGATCTACGCCGGGAGGGACTGAATCTCGACCCGAGCACCTTGACAGCGTTGGAAAGCGCGATCTAAGGTGACACATCGAAAGTTAAAACGATTTAACAATGCCGATGCCCCACCCCCGCCCGCTTCCCCCCATCCCCTCCCCTCACACCAGAAGGAGTGCATCAATGTCGATCCACAATCCCCTCCGCCGCCGGAGCCTGCTCGCGGGCGCCACGGCCGCCGCCGCGCTCGGCGCGGCGGCCGCGTGCGGCGACGACAGCCCGGCCGGGACCGCCGAGGACCCGGTCGAGATCGGCTTCGAGTGGTGGGGCGACGACGCCCGCGCCGAGGTCACCAGGCAGGCCGTCGACCTGTTCATGGAGAAGCACCCGGGCATCAAGGTCCGCGCGAACTTCGCCGACTACCCGGCCTACTGGGAGAGCCTGACCGGCCGCATGGCCTCGCGCGACCTCCCCGACGTGTTCCAGATGGACTACCCGCGCCTGCGCCAGTTCGGCGCCACCGGGATGCTGCTGCCCCTCGACGGCGTCGTGGCGACCGACGACTTCCGCGACGGCGTGCTCGAGACCGCCAAGCTCGACGGCAAACTCGTCGCCGTCCCGGTGGGCAGCAACATGTTCGGCCTCATCTACCGCCCGGACTGGTTCGAGGAGCACGGCATCGCCGCGCCCGAAGCCGGGTACTCGTGGGAGGAGTACGGCGCGCTCATCGCCCAGATGACCACGGCGCTCGGCGAAGGCAAGTGGGGCGGCAGCGACTGGGCCAGCTCGTACCTGCTCATGGAGTTGTGGCTGCGGCAGCAGGGCGGCGCGTTCTACGCCGACGACGCCGCGAGCCTCGCGTTCACCAAGGACCAGCTCGTCGAGTGGTGGTCCTCGACCACCGCGCTCGTCTCCTCGGGCGCGATGCCCACGCCGGACGTCGCCGCCGAGGCGACCGCGCCCGGCGTCGCGGGCGGCGTGATGGCCAGCGAACTGCGCTGGGACACCGCGATGAGCGGCTACTGGGCGGCCGTGGAAGAAGGCGGCGGCACGCTCGCGCTCGCCCCGCCGCCCTCCGCCGACCCGAGCAACCTCGCCCTGCACCTGCGCCCGTCCGTGCAGTTCGTGATCGCAGCGAACTCCGAGTTCCCGGCCGAGAGCGCCAAACTCATCGAGTTCATGCTCTCCGACCCCGAGGCCGCCGCGATCCTCGGCACGAACCGGGGCATCCCTTCGACGAAGACCGGCCTCGCCAGCGTCGAGATCGACGAGGCCTCGCAGGTCGTGCTCGACTACGAGGCCACTGTGGAGCAGTACCTCATCGAGGCCCCGGTGGTGCCCCCGGCCGCCGCCGGTTCCATCGAGGCCAAGTTCACCGAGATCTACGGCCAGGTCCAGTACGGCGAGATGACCCCGGCCGAAGCGGCCGACCTCTTCTTCACCGAGGCCGAGACGCTGTTCCAGAGCGAGCAGTAAGGAGCGGGGGAGCGGCGCCTGAGAGGAGGGCCGCTCCCCACCCCATAGACTCGGCCGATGCACGCCACCCCCACCGCCCTCGTCACCGGCGCCGCCTCCGGCATCGGGGCCGCCTTCGCCCAGGCGCTCGCCCGCGAGGGCTACCGGCTCGTCCTCGTCGACCGCGACACCGAAGGGCTGCAAGCCATCGCGGCGACACTCGACACCGAGACCGAGACCGTCACGGCCGACCTCACCGCCGAAGCCGACATCGCCCGCATCGAGGCACACTGCCGCACAGGCCTCGACCTCCTCGTCAACAACGCCGGATTCGGTCACCCGACAGAATTCCTGGACACCCCGATCGAAGCCGAGATCGCCATGTCGCGGCTGCACGTCGAAGCGGTCCTGCGCCTCACGGTCGCGGCCCTGCCCGCCATGATCGAACGAGGCAGCGGCGGCATCGTCAACACCGGCTCGGTGCTCGGGTTCTTCCCCAGCTCGACGTATTCGGCGAGCAAGGCGTGGGTCATCAACTTCAGCCAGTCGGCGGCCGTCAAGGCCCGGCCGCACGGCGTGAAGGTCATGGTCCTGTGCCCCGGTTTCACCCGCACCGGGTTCCACGACACCGCGCGCATGAACATGACCGCCGTCCCGCGCTTCCTCTGGCTCCAAGCCGACACCCTCGTCGCGGCCGCGCTGCGGGACCTGCGCAAAGGCAAGGCCGTGAGTATCCCCGGCTGGCACAACAAGGCCATCGCGGCCCTCAGCCGCCTGCTGCCGATGCGCCTGATCCTGCGTATCCACTCCAGTGGCGGCAAAGGCTCCATGGCGGTCCGCGAAGCCGCGTGAACTTGACACGCCCTCACCAACCGGGAATCATGGTTTCAGTAACCGTTCTTGAAACTGTTTAACCGAGGTGAGTTCTTTGGCGCGCAAAGCGAGTGCTTCGGGCGACGGGACGCGCCACACCACCATCCGCGAGGTCGCCGAACGGGCCGGCGTCTCGGTCGCCACCGTCTCGCGCATCCTCTCCGGCACCTACCCGGCCGCGCCCGCGACCCGCAGCAAGGTCATGCGCGCCGTCGAAGAGCTCGACTACGTCGCCAACCACCACGCCCGCGCCCTCCAGGGCACCACCCGCAAGAGCATCGCCATCATCGTCAACTCGGTGATCTCCCCGCACTACGCCCATGTGGCCCAAGGGGTTCAGACCCAGGCCGCCGAGGACAGCCGCCTGTGCCAGATCGGCACCACCGGCGGCGACGCCGAACGCGAACTCGCCATGGTCCAGTTCATGCGCGAGCAGCACCCCGAGGCCGTGATCCTCGTCGGCAACGTCAACGCCGACGCCGAGTACCGGGCCCGCATGAGCCGGTACGCGCACGCGCTCGCCGCGATCGGCTCCCGCCTCGTCCTGTGCGGGCGGCCCCCGCTCGGCCCCGACGTCCCGGCCGTAGTGGTCGAGTACGACAACACCGGCGGAGCGTTCGCCGCCACGAGCCACCTGCTTTCCAACGGCCACAAGCGCATCCTCTACCTCGGCCGCCGCCCCGGGTTCACCACGGCCGACGCCCGCATCGAGGGCTACCGCAAGGCCCTCGCCGCCTACGGCGTCGCACCCGACCCCGGGCTCGAGGTCGACGGCACCTTCGAGCGCTTCGAGGGCTACCGGATGATGAAGGAGCGCCTGGCCGCCGGGCCGCCCGACTACACGGCGGTCTTCTCAGGCAACGACCAGATCGCCGCCGGGGCCCGCCAGGCCCTCCTCGAACACGGCCTCCGCGTCCCCGAGGACATCTCCATGGTCGGCTTCGACGACCTGCCCCCGGCCGCCGACATCGACCTCACCACCGTCTACCAGCCCCACGAGGAACTGGGCCGCACCGCCGTCCGCCTCGCCCTCGAACACGCCCGCCAAGGCGGCCCGCCCCCGCACACGATCCTCGGCACCCACCTCGTCCTCAGGGGCTCGGTCCGCCCCCTCGTCCTGAGCTGATCCGCGATCGCGGCGGCGGGAGCGGCGAGCGCGAACCGCTAGCGCGCCTTCTCGATCGAACGGCGCACCAGCGTGCTGACGCCGGGGAGGGTGATGGCGCGCATCATCATGTCGCTCATCCACACGTGGAACGCCGTGGGCGGCGCGAACTGGGCGATGCCCCTGCGCGCCAAGGCCTGACGCTTCACGACCTCCGGGCGCAGGCCCGCTTCCCATTCGGCGAGCGCGGCATTGACGTCGTCGCCGTGGCGTTCCAAGGCCCCGCCGAGCCGGTCCGCGCCCGAGAGCGCCAGGCCCGCACCGTATCCGGCGAAGAGCGTTACGCACCACGCGGCGTCTCCGAGCAGGACGACCCGGCCGCTGCTCCAAGCGTCCATGCGGATCTGGCTCACCGAGTCGAAATAGGCGCCTGATGCGACACTCCGGAGCTGATCCAGCGCATCCGGGACACCGCCGCCCAGGTCCCCGAAGACCTCGCCCAGCGCGGCGGCCGGGCCGCGTTCGAGGTCCGTCGCGGGGCCGCGGTAGGCGAAGAACGCCGACGACCGGCCGGGCCCGAGGTTGATCACGGCCGCCGTGCGGTGCGGGCCGATGAACGTGGTACCGCTGCCTTCCGCGAGACCTTGAGGGACCCGGCTGAGCGGGAACGCGCCGACCATATGGTCCAGGTCGACCCGGAATTCCGACTCCTCGCCGAATGCGAGGCTACGGATACACGAGTGCAGTCCGTCCGCGCCGATCAGCAGGTCCGCGTGCTCGGTCGAGCCGTCGCTGAGCGTCGCGGTGAGACCGTTCGCGTCCTGCGCCACGGCAGTCACGGTGACGCCGAAGCGGAACTCGGCGGTGCCCTCGACCGCCTCGAACAGCACCGACTCCAGGTCACCCCGGAACGCCGACATCGCCCGCGCGCCCTGCGCGGCCTCCACGATCGCCTGCGGCACCGTGAACTTCACCGAGCCGTCCGCCCGCACGAGCACCGACGTGAACGCGCCGAGATCACGCTTCCCCAACTCCGGCAAGAGTCCCAGCGCCTCGACCGCGTCGAAGCCGCTCCCGAGCAGATTGAGCATGTACCCGCTGCTGCGCCGCTCGGGCGCGCGCTCGACCACGACCGCGTCCCAGCCCGCCCGGTGCAGCCGCAGCGCCGCCGCCAGCCCGGCGATCCCCGCGCCCACCACGATCGCCTTGCGCTTCTTCCGCATCTTCGCCTCCGATCAGTTTGAACAAGTGTTCATCATGAGTATGAACGATTGCTCAAACTCGCGGCGAGGCCCCCTCCGCAGCCCGATACACTGGGCCCCGTGCCACGAGGAGTCGCAATACCCGAGCTGCGCCAGCAGCTGTTCACCGCCGCCGAGCGCGTCATCCTCCGCGACGGCCCCGGAAAACTCAGCGGCCGCGCCGTCACCACCGAAGCCCGCGTCGCCGCCGGACTCCTCTACGCCCACTTCACCGACCTCGACGACTTCCTCGCCGCCTACGCCGTCGACCGCTCCTTCGTCGTCATCGCCGCCGCCCGCACGCTCCCCGAACAGGCCGGAACCGGCGACCCCGCCGCCAACCTCGGCGACACCCTCCTCGCCATCCCCCGCGACACCCTCGCCGCGCTCGCGCGCCTCCTCGTCCTCCGCCCCGAACTCGCCGACCGCGTCCACGACGTCCTCGGCGGCGACACCGCCCTCGACACCATCGAGCAGGCCGCCGCCGACTACCTCGAAGCCGAACGCCGCCTCGGCCGCACCGCCGCCGACCCCCGCACCGTCGCGCTGGCTGTCACCGGCGCCCTCCACCACCTGGTGCTCACCGCCGAGGACCCGGACGACCGACTCCGGCCAGCGATCGAATCGCTGGTCGGCTCCACCGCGAACGAACGGAGCGGCAATGGCTGACCTGCCCCCGCGCATCGGCATCGACCGGCCCGGCTCCTTCAGCCGGGCCTGCTTCCACGAGCGCCACCCGGTCCTCATCGCGAACCTCATCGCCGACCTCCCGTACCCGCCGCGCATCCGCGCCCGCCTCGAAGCCCTGCTCGAGGAGTCCCTGAATGGCACGGTCCCCGCCGAGGTCCCGCCCGGCCCGAACCGTGAGTTCTGGGAAGCGGAGATCGCCGCCCGCGCGGGCACGCCCTGGAGCGCCCTGCCGTACCTGTGGGCCGAGTCGTACTTCTACCGCCGCCTGCTCGAAGCGACCGAGTACTTCGACGCTGAGAGCCCCTGGGGCGGCGTCGACCTCTTCGCGCCGCAGAAGCACGCGCAGCTCGCAGGGGACGAACTGCGGTCCGACCTCGACACCTACGCCGCGCTCAGCGAACGCGAGCCCGAGGAGCGCCGCCGGGCCCTGCTCTTCGCGAGCCTGTGGGGCAACCAGGCCGACCTCGGCTTCCGCACGACCACTTCCATTGCGGGGCAGAGCGATGTCGTAGTCGACGACAGTGCCGCGATCGGGGACCTCGTCGACGGACCCGGCAGCGGACCCGTGATCGTGGTGGCCGACAACGCGGGCCGCGAACTCACCGCCGACCTCGCCCTGATCGACGCGCTCCTGGAGACGGGGAAAGTGGAGCTGCACCTCAAGCCGCACCCCTACTTCGTCTCCGACGCCACCGGCAACGACCTCCTCGCCACCCTCGACACGTTGGCCGCCAACCCGAACAAGCCCGTGCAGGCCCTCGCCCAGCGCCTGCGCGACGCGATCCGTGACGACCAGCTCATTGTCCGCACCCACGGCTTCTACGCGCTGCCCTCGACCTACCGGCACCTCCCGGCAGGCCTCGCCCGCGATTTCGCGGCCGCCCGGCTCGTGATCGTCAAGGGCGACTTGAACTACCGCCGCCTCGTCGGCGACCGTGAATGGGACCCGACCACGCCCTTCGGCGAGGTCGTCGCGTACTTCCCTGGCGACGTGGCCGCCCTGCGGACCGCGAAGTCGGACCTCGCCATCGGCATCGACCCGGCCCGTCTCACCGAGTTGGATACCGCTTCCCCCAAGTGGCGCATCAGCGGCACGCACGCGATGATTCAGGTGCTGCACTGATTCGAGGAGGCGACGTTGCCGGTCGACGAGTACTTCACCACGATGTTCCAGGGGATCGCGGAAGCCACCGCGCCAGGCGGTTCTGACGAGGAGAAAGGCGCGCTCGCGCAGGCGTACATGCGCGAGTACATCGGCGACGCCCTCGCCTGGGACGCCACCGGGGTCGCGATCGAGGACACGGTGATCGACGGCCCGCACGGCCCGATCCCGGTGCGCTTCTACCGCCCCGAAGGCCCGCTCAACGGCGCCGTCCTGTGGTGCCACGGCGGCGGTTTCCGCCACGGCGACCTCGACATGTTCGAGGGCCACGGCGTGAGCATCGAGCTCGCCCGCCGCGCCGGAGTGGCGGTGGCCTCAGTGGACTACCGGCTCGCCGACGGCACCGTCAAGTACCCGGTCCCGATCGACGACGTGCACGCCGCCTGGAACTGGTGGACCGAGAACGCGGGCACCGAAGGTCCGATCGGCCTCGGCGGCGCCAGCGCCGGTGCCGCGCTCGCCCTCTCGGCCGCGTTGCGCACCAGGGACTCCGGCGGCCGTGCGGCCGACGTGCTGCTGCTCGCCTACCCGTTCGCGCACTACCCGAACCCCTCGCTGAGCCCGGCCATGAGCGTCGAGATGAACGCCGTGCCGTTCCGGTTCGAGCCCGAGGGCGTCGAGGACATGGTCCGCAACTACGTGGGGCGCATCAGCGACGTCCCGGCGGACGCCCTCCCTGGCGCGGCCCGTTTGGACGGTCTGCCGCCCGTGCGCATCGTCGTCTCCGAGTACGACGACCTCCGCGCCTCCGCCGACCTGCTCGAACGCCAGCTCCGCGAGGTGGGCGTCCCGGTCGAGTCCTACCTGGCCGCAGGCATGACCCACGGCCACCTCAACCATTCGCCGAACCTCCCTGAGGTCTCGCACTCCCTCGACTTCTTCGTCAAGGGCCTCAACGCCTGATTCAGGCGGGCAGGTGCCGGGCGACGATCGCCGCCGCCATTTTTGTCTGCGCCGCACCGTAGTTCAGGCCCCGGTCGGGGCCGAGACGGGTGGCGCAGAAGGCGTCGGCGACTTCGGCCGGGGAATGGCGGATCAGCAGTGAGGCCTGGAGGGCCAGGCCGAGGTCTTCGGTGAGGCGCCGGGCCCCGGCGGGTTCGGCGCCCTTGAGGCGTTCCTTGAGCCCTTTGAGGTGCGCGCCGAGCCGGACGTCCGCTTCGGCGGAGGGCGTGACCTCGGCGAGGAACGCTTCGGCGGCTTCGGGCGCGGTCGCGAGCGCGCGCAGCACGTCGAGGCAGATGACGTTCCCCGAACCCTCCCAAATGGACAGGAGAGGCTGCTCGCGGTAGCGGCGGGCGAGCGGTGCTTCTTCGATGTACCCGTTGCCGCCCAGGCATTCCAGGGCCTCGGCGGCGTGCCCCGGGCCGCGCTTGCACACCCAGTACTTCGCGACGGCGGTTGCGAGCCTGCGGAACGCGGCCTGGCCGGGGTCGTCGTACGCCGAGGCCAGGCGCATCATCGTGGCGGTGGCCGCCTCGGACTCGACGCAGAGGTCGGCGAGCACCTGCGTCATGAGCGGCTGGTCGATGAGCTTGGCGCCGAAGGCGCTGCGGTGCGCGGCGTGCCAGACCGCCTCGGTGGTGCTCTGCCGCATCCCGGCGGCGGTGGCGATGACGCAGTCGAGCCGGGTGTGGTTGACCATCTCGATGATGTGGGCGACCCCGCGGCCCTCTTCGCCGACGAGGTGCGCGACGGCGTCGTGCAGTTCGATCTCGGCTGAGGCGTTCGAGCGGTTGCCGAGCTTGTCCTTCAAGCGCTGCAAGCGGATCGCGTTGCGGGTGCCGTCGGGCATGACGCGGGGGAGCAGGAAGCACGAGAGCCCGCCGGGCGCCTGGGCGAGCACGAGGAACGCGTCGTTCATCGGCGCGGAGCAGAACCACTTGTGGCCGCGCAGGGTGTACGTCCCGTCAGTGGAAGGCGTTGCGGCCGTGGTGTTCGCGCGCACGTCCGAGCCGCCCTGTTTCTCGGTCATGGCCATCCCGACGAGCACGCCGGCCTTCTCCTGCGGCGGGCGCAGGCCCGGGTCGTACTCGGGCGCGGTGATGAGCGGTTCCCACTCGGCCGCGAGCGCGGGGCTGGCGCGGAGGGCGGGGACGGCCGCGTACGTCATCGAGATCGGGCAGCAGTGCCCCGGCTCGGTCTGGGCGAGCAGCGACAACAGCACTGCGCGCCCGGCGTGCGCGCCCGGCCCGGGTTCGGCCCACGGCATGGCGTGCGCGCCGTGCTCCACGGCGAGGCGCATGAACCGGTGCCACGACGGGTGGAACTCGACCTCGTCCACGCGGTTCCCGTACCGGTCGTGGGTGCGCAGCACCGGCGGGTACCGGTGCGCCTCGTCGGCCCACCGCGCCGCCTCCGCGCCCGCGAGGGCGTCGCCGAGGGCCCTCGCGCGCGGGGCGATCGCGTCGGCTCCCGCCCACGCGGCGGCCTCGCGCAGCGGCGCGTTGGACTCGAACAGGTTGCGATCCACCAGCGGCGGGACCTGATTCGTGACAGTGTGGGTGTCGGCGGCACCGGTCATCGCGCGCTCCCTTGCTCGGCAGATCCCACATGGTAGTACCGATGACGCGCCCGGGGAAGCGCCGTTCGCGTCCGCCGACCGACGAGAGGGAGAGGGTCGCCATGCGCGCCTTGACGTTTGCCCCCGGAAGCGGGGGCACGCTGGAAGTCACCGAGGTCGACGATCCGTCGCCCGGCGTGGGCGAGCTGCTGGTCGAGGGGCTCGCGCTCGGGGTGTGCGGCACCGACAAGGAGCTGGCGAACGGCGAGTACGGGTGGGCCCCTGACGGAGCCGAGCGGATGGTCATCGGCCACGAATCGCTCGGCCGGGTCCGGTCGGCCCCTGAGGGCAGCGGTTTCGCCCCTGGCGACCTCGTGGTGGGCGTGGTGCGCCGACCCGATCCGGTGCCGTGCGGGGCGTGCGCGCGCGGGCAGTTCGACTCGTGCCGCAACGGCGACTACATGGAGCGCGGCATCAAGCAGCTCGACGGTTTCGGCAGTGAACTGTGGACCGTCGAGGCCGAGTACGCGGTGAAGCTCGACCCGGAACTGTCCGATGTGGGTGTCCTGCTGGAGCCGATGAGCGTCCTCGCGAAGGCCTGGGACCAGATCGACAGGATCGGCTCCCGCGCCTGGTTCGAGCCGCGCACGGTCCTGGTCACCGGTGCGGGCCCGATCGGGCTGCTCGCCGCGCAGATCGGCGCGCAGCGCGGGCTCGAGGTGCACGTCTTCGACCGCAACGAGAGCGGCCCGAAGCCGAAGCTCGTCGCCGAGCTGGGCGCGGCCTACCACTGCGAGACCATGGCCGAGGCGGTGGCCGCGTCCGAACCGGACATCGTCATCGAGGCGACGGGCGCCTCGGCGCTCGTGTTCGACGCGATGGCCGCGACCGGGGCGTTCGGGATCACCTGCCTGACGGGCGTCTCGCCCGAGGGCCGGTCCGTGGCGGTCGACGCGGGCGGCGTGAACCGGCGGATCGTGCTGGAGAACGACGTGGTCTTCGGGACGGTCAACGCCAACCTGGACCACTACGCCGACGCGGCGCGCCTGCTCGCCGGGGCCGACCAGGCCTGGCTCGGCCGCCTCATCACCCGCCGTGTGCCGTTGAGCCGCTACGCGGAGGCCTTCACGAGCGAGCCCGGCGACGTCAAGGTCGTCATCGACCTCACTGCGGCGTAACGGAACAGCGGGGGGGGGGGGGGGGGGGGGGGGGGGGGGGGGGGGGGGGGGGGGGGGGGGGGGGGGGGGGGGGGGGGGGGGGGGGGGGGGGGGGGGGGGGG